>CAZUYO010000004.1:13370-29890 GCA_964624725.1 uncultured Thermodesulfobacteriota bacterium | reverse complement strand
CCCCCGGAGCGCCCCCGCCGGCCCCTTGCCCACCACCCCGGCCGCCCGCACCGGGAAAAACCGGAACCCCCGGGCCGGGACCACCCGGGCCTCGATGCCGCGCTCCGTTCCCGCGAAGGCCACCTCGTGCCCGCCGGGCCGGCCCAGGAGCTCCTGGGCCACGGCGATGCCCGGGAACAGGTGCCCCCCCGTGCCGCCCCCCGCGATCAGGAGTCGCACCGGGCGGTCCCCGCCAGCACCCCCACCGCGGCCAGGTCCACCACCCACCCGGTGCCCCCGTAGGACAGGAACGGGAACGGGAGCCCCTTGGTGGGCAGGCACCCCGTCACCACCAACGCGTTCAACCCGGCCTGGAGGCCCAGCCACGTCGTGATGCCGAGCGCCAGGTAGCGGCGGTAGGGGTCGGCCTGGCGCGCGGCGATCCAGCACCCCCGGGCCACGAGAAAGGCCACCAGGGCCAGCACCACCGCGACGCCCACGAACCCGGCCTCCTCGGCCCAGACGCTCAGGATGAAGTCGGTGTGGGCCTCGGGCAGGTAGAAGAGCTTCTGCTGCCCCCGGCCCAGCCCCACGCCCCAGAGCCCTCCCATGCCGAAGGCCAACAGGCTCTGGACGAGCTGGAACCCCTCGTCCTGGGCGTACTTCCAGGGGTCCAGGAACGCGAGGATCCGGGCCCGCCGGAACGGCACGAACCACAGGGCCCACACCGCGATCGGCACCGCGGGCAGCAGCCCCGACACGAGGTGGGCCGGCCGCACCCCGGCCACGAAGCACACCAGGAACACCACGGCGGCCACGACGGCCGCGGTGCCCAGGTCGGGCTCGGCCAGGATGAGCGCCACCGGCACGGCCGGGATGAGCACGTGGGGCAGGTACCCGTACGCGAACGACCGGAGCCGGTCGCCCCGGCGGGCCAGGCTGTCGGCCAGGAACAGGATCACCGCGAACTTCGCGATCTCCGACGGCTGGAACCCCACGGGCCCGAGGCGCACCCACCGGTGGGCGCCGTTCACCTCCTGGCCGAACCCGGGCACCCAGCACAGGGCCAGGAGCCCCACGCTCAGGGCCAGGACGGGATAGGCCAGGGGCCGCAGCCAGCCGGTGGGCACCCGGCTCATCCCCGCCATGGCCAGAAGCCCCACCCCGGCGTACCCCGCCGAGCGTTTCGCGAAAAACAGGGGGTCCTGGGCCCCGGCCCCGAACGCCCGGGGGGTGGCCGAGGAGTACACGAGCACGAGCCCGAGCCCCACGAGCACGGCGGCCGTGCCCATCACCCAGGGGTCGGCCCGGCGCTCAGCCCCGGTCACGGTCGGCCCTCCGCTCCACGGCCCGCCGGCACAGGTCCTGGAACACCCGGCCCCGCTCGGCGTAGCCCGAAAACCGGTCGAAGCTCGCGCAGGCGGGCGAAAGGAGCACCACGTCCCCGGGCCGGGCCCGGTCCACCGCCGCCTCCACGGCCTCCTCCCAAGCCTCGAACGCCCGCACCGGCACGGCCGCCCGGAGCACCCGCAGGAGCTCCGGCGCGGCCTCGCCCACGGCGATCGCCTCCCGCACCCGCCCCCGGGCCGCCTCGGCCAGCGGCGCGAGGTCTTGCCCCTTGGCCTGGCCGCCCGCAAGCCACACCACCGGCCCGCCGCAGGCGGCCAGGGCCTCCCGGGCGGCGTGCACGTTCGTCGCCTTCGAGTCGTCCACGAACCGGACGCCGTTCCACTCCAAAAACCCCTCCATGCGGTGGGGAAGCCCGCGGAACGCCCCCACGGCCTCCCACGCCGCCCCGGCCGGCACCCCCATCCAGCCGGCCGCCACCACGGCGGCCAGGGCGTTTCGGACCCGGTGTCGGCCCTGCCGGAGCACCTCCTCCGCCGGAAGCCGCACGCCGTCCTCCCCCGGCAGCAGGACCACGGCTTCCTCCCCCTCGAGCCAGGCCCCGGCCGGCTGGGGCCTCGTTTCCGAAAACCCCAGGAGCGTCCCCCGCCCCCGGCGGGCCAGATCCCAGGCCACCGGGTCGTCGGCGAAGGCGACCGCCGCGTCCTCCGGCCCCTGGTTTCGAACGATCCGGGCCTTCGCCTCCCGGTACGCCTCGAGCGACCCGTGCCAGTCCAGGTGGTCCTGGTCCACGTTGAGGAGCACGGCCACCCGGGGCCGCAGGCTCTCGGCCGTGGCGAGCTGGAAGCTCGACACCTCGGCCACGGCCAGGTCCCACTCCCCCCCGAGCGCCTCCACCAGGGGGGTGCCCAGGTTCCCGCCCACGAAGACCCGGCGGCCGGCCGCCCAAAACACCTGGCCCAGCATCTCGGTGACCGTGCTCTTCCCGTTCGTGCCGGTCACGGCGACCAAGGGGCAGGCCAGGTGGCGGGCGGCGAGCTCCAGCTCCCCCACCACCGGCACCCCGGCCTCCCGGAGCCCCCGCCACACCGGGTGGTGGGGCGGGATCCCCGGGCTCACCACGGCCAGGTCGTACTCGCCCAGGGGCCTGCGGCCCCGGAGATCCGCCCCCAGGTCCGGCGGGAGCTCCACCGGCCGGTCGTCGTGGACCTCCACCCGGGCCCCGGCCCGCACCAGGTACCGGGCCGCCGCGAGCCCGGAACGGCCCGCCCCCACCACCAGGATCCGGGAGGCCTCGTACGCAGCTTCGGTCATCGCAGCTTCAGGGTGGTGAGGCCCAGGAGGGCCAGGATGATGGAGACGATCCAGAACCGCACGATGATCTTGGGCTCGGCCCACCCCTTGAGCTCGAAGTGGTGATGGATCGGCGCCATGCGAAACACCCGCTTCCGCCGGGTCTTGTAGGAGGTCACCTGGATCATGACGCTCAGGGCCTCCACGACGAACACGCCGCCCACCACGGCGAGCACGATCTCGAACTTGCTCACCACGGCCACGGCCCCCAGGGCGCCCCCAAGGGCAAGGCTTCCCACGTCGCCCATGAACACCTGGGCCGGGTAGGCGTTGTACCAAAGGAACCCCAAAGCCGCCCCGGCCATGGCCGCGCAGAACACCGCCAGTTCCCCGGCCCCGGGCACCCAGGGGATCTGCAGGTACTCCGCGATCCGGGCGTGACCCGCGGCGTAGGTGAAGATGAGGTACGTCAGGCTCGCCGTGATCACGGGCCCGATGGCCAGACCGTCGAGCCCGTCGGTCAGGTTCACGGCGTTGCCGGCGCCCACCACCACGAACACCGCGAACGGGATGTAGGCCCACCCCAGATCGGGCCGCAGGGCCTTGAAAAAGGGCACCGACAGCCGGGTGTCGAACCCGGGCAGGGCCCACAGGGCCGCGCACCCCGCCGTGGCCACCGCGACCAGGCTCCAGAACTTGGCCCGGGCCGGAAGCCCCCTGCTGTTCCGGCGCGAGACCTTGAGGTAGTCGTCGGCGAATCCGACCACCCCGAACCCCAGGGTGATGCCGAGCACGACCCAGACCCGGGGCTCCAGGGGGTCGGCCCAGGCCAGGGTGGCCACGGCCACCCCCACCAGGATGAGCACACCGCCCATGGTGGGGGTGCCCGCCTTGGCGAGATGCCGCTCGGGGCCGTCGTCGCGCACGGCCTGGCCCACCTTGAGCCGGGCGAGCCACCGGATCACGGCCGGCCCCAGGAAGAGCACGATCCCCAGGGCGGTGAGCATCCCCACCACGCTCCGGAACGTGAGGTACCGGAACACGTTGAGGGGCCCGAAGGCATCGCTCAGCCCGTACAGAAGGCGGTACAGCACCCGTCATCGCTCCAGCGCGTCGGCCACGGCCTCGAGCCCCATGGCCCGGCTTCCCTTCACCAGCACCCAGTCGCCCTCCCGGAGCCGCCGGGCCACGGCGGCCGCCAGCGTGGCCCGGTCGTCGTACATCCATACCCGCTCCGGCAGCATCCCGGCGTCGAGGGCCGCCTCCCGCACGGCCGCCGTGTGGGCCCCCAGGAGGTGGAGCTCCCCCACCCCGAGCCGGGCCGCTGCCCGCCCCACGGCCTCGTGGCCGGCCCGGCACAGCGCCCCCAGCTCCCGCATCTCCCCGAGCACGGCGAGCATCCGGGCCCCTGCGGCGAGGGTGGCCAGGGTCTCCAGGGCCGCCTCCACGGCCTTGGGGTTCGCGTTGTAGCAGTCCACGTAGAGGTGCGCCCCCGAGCGGGTGCGCCGGACCTCCCCCCGCAGGGGGGCGGCCGCCACCTCCCGCCAGGCCCGCTCCGGGTCGGGGACGCCGAGGCCGAGGGCCTGCACGGCGGCCCAGGCGGCCAGGGCGTTCTCGGCGTTGTGCCGCCCGTGGAGCGGGAGCCGGACCCGCCGGCCCGCCAGCCCGAACTCCACCCCCTCGGCGCCCCGGGGCCGGAACCCCTCGGCCCGCACGTCGGCCCCGGGAGCCCATCCAAAGGTGAGGCGCCGCACGCCCTCCGGCGGCGCCAGGCGCTCGTCCCCGAAGGGCAGGACCAGGGTTCCCCCCGGCCGGAGGCCCCGGGCGATCTCGAGCTTCTCCCGCGCCACCCCCTCGATGCCCCCCAGCCCCTCGGTGTGACAGGGGGCCACGCAGGTGATCACGGCCACGTCGGGCCGGGCCACCGCAACGAGCTCCGCCATCTCCCCGGGCTCGCTGATCCCGAGCTCTAAGACGGCCGCGGTCTCCTCGCCCGAAGCGCCCAGGAGGGTCAGAGGCAGGCCGATCCGGTTGTTCCAGTTCCCCGGGCTCGTGAGCACCCGGTGCCCCAGGTCCCGCAGGAGGGCCGCGGCGAGCTCCCGGGTCGTGGTCTTTCCCGCGCTCCCGGTGATCCCGACCACCGGGATGCCGAGCCGGCGGCGGGCCTCGGCCCCGAGCCGGCCCAGGGCGCGGAGCGTGTCGTCCACCACGATGGCCGGAAGGTCCGGGAGGCGGTCGGTGCGGTGGACCACCACGGCCACCGCGCCCCGCCGGGCGGCCTCGGCCAGGTGGTCGTGGCCGTCGTGGCGGGGCCCCACCAGGGCCACGAAGACGTCCCCCGGCCGCAGCGTCCGGGTGTCGGTGTGGACCCGCTCGGCCCGGGCTTCCGGGTCGCCGCCCCGGAGCTCCCCGCCGGCGGCCGCGGCGATCTCCCCGAGCCGCCACCTCATGCCGCGGCCTCCCGCTCCGCGAGGGCCCTTCGGGCCTCCACGCGGTCGTCGAAGGGCAGCACCCGGTCCCCCAGGGTCTGGGTGGTCTCGTGGCCCTTGCCCGCGATCACCACGGCGTCGCCCGGGCGGGCCGCGGCCACGGCCCACCGGATGGCCTCGGCCCGGTCCGGAACCCGGGCGTAGGCCCGGTCGGCCCCGAGCCCCGCGGCGGACCCGGTCCTTCGCCACCCCTCCGGCATCCCGGCCTCGATCTCGTCGAGGATCCGCTCCGTGGGCTCGGAGCGGGAGTTGTCGGCCGTGAGCACGATCGCCCGGGCCCACCGGGCCGCGGCCCGGGCCATGGGCGCCCGCTTCGTGCGGTCGCGGTCGCCCCCGCATCCGAACACCGCGATCACCCGGCCCCGGGTCACGGCGGCCACGGTTTCGAGGACCCGGTCCAGGGCGTCGGGGGTGTGGGCGTAGTCCACGTACACCCCGATCCCGAGCCGGTTGGGAACGGCCTCGATCCGGCCCGGCACGGCCGGGGCCGAGGCCAGGTCCCGGGCGGCCCGGGCGAGATCCACCCCCAGGGCCACGGCGCAGGCCAGGGCGCAGGCCGCGTTGGCCGCGTTGAACCGGCCGGCCAGGGGGAGCGCCAGGGGCGCCTCGCGCCCGCGCAACCGCACCCGACCCCGAAACCCCCAGGGCCCCTCCTCGTCCACGAGGACCCGTAGGCCCTCCCCTTCGCCGACGCCGAAGGGCACGGCCCGGTCCCCGAGCTCGCCGAGAAGCCGCCGGCCGAAGGGGTCGTCCGCGTTCACGGCGGCGGGGGCCTGGGGGGCGTAGCGGGTGAACAGGCTGCGCTTCGCCTCGAAGTAGGCCTCCAGGGTGCCGTGGTAGTCCAGGTGGTCCTGGGTCAGGTTCGTAAACGCCACGCAGGCGAACCGGGTGCCCTCGACCCGCTGGCGGGCCAGGGCGTGGGAACTCACCTCCATGACCACGTCCTGGGCGCCCTCGGCCCGGGCCCGGGCGAGCGCCGCCTGGAGTGTCTCGGCATCGGGGGTGGTCAGCGGGGCCGGCTCCTCCCCGGACGGGAAGGCGTAGCCCACGGTGCCCAACCGGGCCGTGATCCGGCCCTCCGAGGCCAGGATGTGCTGGACCAGGAACGCCGTGGTGGTCTTCCCGTTGGTGCCGGTGATCCCCACGACCCGCACCGCCCGGGAGGGGTGGCCGTGAAACGCCGACGACGCCCGCCCCAGGGCCGCCTCGGGATCCGGCACCCGTACGCGCACGGCCCCCGGCGCGGACACGTCCCGGGCCACCAAACACACCGAAGCCCCTGCCGCGGCCGCGGCAGGGGCGAAGGCGTGGCCGTCCACCCGGGCCCCCGGAACGGCCGCAAACAGATCGCCGGGCCGCACCCTTCGGGAGTCGCAGGTCACCCCGCGGATCTCGGGGTCGCCCGGATCCAGGGGGGTGGCTCCCGGCAGGTGGGCCAACAACTCACGCAGGCGCATCGGTCACGTCTTCGGTCCTTGGTCAGGTTCGGTCAGGGGTCGTCGGTCTCCGGTCGGCGGTCCCTTGATCCGGTGTCACCCGCCGAAGGCGGGGCGGAAGACCACCGTGCACCGCGTTCCGGGCTCCACCCGCATCCCCGGTGCCGGGTCCTGGTGGGCGGCCCAGCCGGTGCCCAGCAACCGGGCCTCCTCCAGCAGGCCGGCCCGGCCCAACACCCGCACCGCCTCCCGCAGGGTGAGCCCCCGGCAGTCCGGCATCGTGCCCGGCTCGGCCTCGGCCGACGCGGGGGCCCGTTCGGCCCGGCCGGGCCGGGGCGCGTTCTCGGCCCGCGCCACGGGCGCTTCGGGCGCCACCCCCAGATACGCCAGGCTCCGCCGGGCGATCTCCCGGAACGCCGGCCCGGCCACCACCCCGCCGTACCGCGGCCCCTTCGTCGGCTCGTCCACCGCCACGAGGATCACCAGTCTCGGGGCCCGGCTCGGCACATACCCGACGAAGCTCGCCCACACCTTCCTGGGGTTGTACCGGCCGCCCTCCACCTTCCACGCCGTGCCCGTCTTTCCCGCCACCCGGAACCCGGGCACCGCCGCCTGGGGTGCGGTCCCCTCGGGCCCCACGACCCCCTCGAGAATCCGCGTCAACCGGGCCGCCGTGGCCGGCGAGAACGCCTCCTCCAGGGGCTCGGGCTCGGCCCGCTCCAGCGTCTCGCCGCCCGGGCCCCGGACCTCCCGTACCAACCGGAGCCGCATGCGCTGCCCCCCGTTCGCCAGCGCGGCGAAGGCTCCCACCACCTGGAGGGCGGTGGTCCCGATGCCCTGGCCGTAGGCCAGGGTCTTGGGGGTCATGAGGGACCAGCCCTCCGGTTCCGGCAGGATCCCCCGGGACTCGCCGGGCAGTTCCACCTCGGTGGGCCGGCCGAAACCGAGTCGCCGGTATCCGGTGTAGAGGTCCTCGGGGGAGATCCGCTCCGAGAGCTTCGCCACCCCGATGTTGCTGGAAACCCGGAGGATCTCTTCCACGGTGAGCCAGCCGTGGGGCTTGTGGTCGTGGATGACCCGGCCGTGGACCGGCCACTTCCCGTTCTCGCAGAAGATGCGCTCCCCCGGCCGGGCCTTGCCCCGGTCGAGGAGCAGGCCCACGAAGAGCGGCTTCATGGTGCTCCCGGGCTCGAACACGTCCACCGCGGCCCGCACCTTCCGGTCCTCGGCCCGGCTCGCCGCGAAATCGTTGGGGTTGAACGGGGGCACCTGGGCCAGCGCCAGGATCTCCCCGGAGCCGGGTTCCACCACCACCGCCACCCCGCCCCGGGCCCGGCTCGCCTCCACCGCCCGGGCGAGCTCCTCCTCGGCGATGTGCTGGAGGGTCTCGTCGATCGTGAGAACCAGGCTTCCCCCGCTCGCCTCCAGGGGGTCGGGGGCGTTGCGCAACAGCAGCCGGCCCCGGGCGTCCCGGGTCGCCAGCACCCGCTTCTCCCGGCCCCGGAGGAGCCGGTCGAACCGGAACTCGAGCCCCCCGAGCCCCTTGCCGTCGGCCCCCACGAACCCGAGCACCTGCCCGGCCAGGGAGCGTTTCGGGTAGAACCGCAGGGGCTCCTGCGCCAGGCCCGTCCCCGGGATGTCGGCCTCCCGCACCCGGGAGAGCTCCTGCGGGGAGAGCCCCCGCTTGAGCCAGGCGAACCGCTTTCCCCCGGCCCGAAGCTTCCGGCGCACCTCGGCTTCGGTGTACCCCAGGACCGCGGCCAGGCGGGCGAGGTCCTCCGGCCGGTCGGCGAGCGCCGAGGGATCCGCGAACAGGCTCCAGCCGGGCACGCTCAGGGCCAGCTCCCGGCCGTTGCGGTCGTAGATCGCCCCCCGGGTGGGCAGGATCTCGATCTGGCCCTGGTGCTGGCGGGCGGCCCGGTCCCGAAGTTCGGCGGCCTTCCGGAGCTGGAGGTGGCCGGCCCGAACGCCCGCCGTGGCCAGGAGCCCCAGGAGCGTCGCCCCCACGATCCACAGCCGGATCCGCTCGCCCCGGAGCGGCCCGGCCGACGGTGCCCTACTCCGGGAGGACGACGACCGCATCCCGGCCCGGCACCACGAACCCGAGGCGGCGGGCTTCCCGCTCGATGCGAGGCGTCGCGGCCAGGGCCGACCGCTCCACCTCCAGGTTGGACAGGCGCTCGGACAGCCCCTGCTTCTGGCGCACGAGCTCATCCATCTCGTACTGGAGCCGGGTGGCCTGGACCCGAAGCGTCACCAGGAGGAGGGCCGCAACGAGGCACACCCCGAAGGCGCCGGCCTTCCAGAGCCACGGGCCCAGGCCCGACGCGGCGCCGACCCAGGTTTCGGCCCTCAGGGTACGGGTGAGCGCGGTGGTGGTCATGATTGTCCTCCCTGACCTCGTTCGGGGACAAGCCGTTCGGCCGCCCGGAGGCGGGCGCTTCGGGCCCGGGGGTTCCGGGCCACCTCCTCGGCGCTGGGCCGCACCACCTTCCGGGTGAGCACCCGGAGCCAGCCGGGCCGGCCGCAGGTGCACCGGGGGGCCTCGGGGGGACACCGGCAGTGGGGCTCCCCCGCCCGGAGCGCCCGTTTCACCCGGCGGTCCTCCAGCGAGTGGTACGAGATCACGACAACCCGCCCGCCGGGGGCGAGCACCCCGGGCAGGGCCTCGAGGAACCGGTCCAGGGCCTCCAACTCCCGGTTCACGGCGATCCGCAGCGCCTGAAAGATCCGGGTGGCCGGGTGCTTGGGCCCCCGCCGCCCCAGGGCCCCCTCGATCGTGCGGGCCAGGTCGGCCGTGGTCCGAAGCGGGGCCCTCCGCCGGGCGGCCACCACGGCCCGGGCCGCCCGGGAGGCCCGGGGTTCCTCCCCGTACTCGCGGAAGATCCGCGCCAGTTCGGCCTCGCCCAGGGTGTTCACGAGGTCGGCGGCCGTCACCGGCCCCCCCGGGTCCATCCGCATGTCCAGGGGACCGTCGCGGAGGAAGCTGAATCCCCGCTCCCCCTCGTCCACCTGGTGGGAACTCACCCCGAGATCCAGGAGCACCCCCGCGACCGGCCCTGTCCCCTCGGCCTCCAGGACGGTCGGCAGGTCCGCGAAGTTGGCCCGCCGGAGGAACACCCTGGGGTCCCCGGCCCAGGCGGCCGCGTGGGCCAGGGCGTCGGGGTCCCGGTCGAGGCCGAGAAGCCGCCCCCCGGGGCCCAGCCTGCCCAGGATCTCCCGGGCGTGGCCTCCCCCCCCGAGGGTGCCGTCCACATAGAGGCCGTCCGGGTCGGTCACCAGGAGGTCCGCCGCCTCCCGGGCCAACACCGGGACGTGGTAGCCCCCGTCAGGCCGCGTCATGGGCCTCCAGGGCTTCCCGCAGCGTCCGGAACTCCGGGAGCACCCCGTCGGCCCCGCCCACGAACCGCAGGATCTCCCGCAGATAGGGGCTCGGCCCCACGAGTTCCACCCGGCGGCGGCGGGCGAGCTCCAGGAGTTCCGTGGCCATCCGGTAGTGGAGGTGGCTCGCTTTGCGCAGATCCACGACGATCCGTTCCCCCCGGGCCTCCCGGAGCACCCGGCGAAAGTCCTGGGCCCGCTCGAGCCCGAGCTCCCCCTCGATCCGCACCACCGGCACCCCCCGGTGGGTTCGGCGCACGATGCGGCTCACAGCCCCAACCCTCCCACGGCCCCCGCGATCTCGTCGAACTGGGCGGCCACCGCGTCCATGGCGGCGTCGTAGCGCTCCTTGGCCCAGATCTCGAAGTTCCGCCCCATGCCGGCCAAGACCACCTGCCGGTCGAGGCCGGCGTAGGAGCGCAGCGTCGGGGGCACGAGGATCCGGCCCGCCTTGTCCACGGGACACTCCTGGGCCGGGGCGTAGAAGAACCTGCGGAAGGCCTGGATCTTGGGATCGAAGGCGGGCAACTCGTTGATGCGGGCCTCGAGGGCGCGCCACTCGTCGGCCGGGTACGCGACGAGGCAGTCCTTGTGGCGGGTCAGGTACAGGGGGGCGCTGAACGTGGTCTCCAGGGCCTCCCGGAAGCGCGCGGGGATGCTGAGCCGACCCTTGTCGTCGATGGTGTGCTCGAAGCATCCCCGGAACATGCGGCCTCCATGGCCTGGTGCCCCACTCTATCCCACCTCATCCCACAACATGGCCGGACTATACAAACCGGTCCCACCCCTGTCAAGGCGCTTTTCCGGAAAGATCTTGCCGGCGCAGAAGAAACGCGCCCCGTCCCGGGCCGGGGCCCGGGGCGGGAGGATGAAACGAGTTGCAACATCTCACCCAAAGAATGCAAAGACGAAACACATGCGAACTCTTTTCTATGCTTTTTTCTCCAAAAAATTCCCAAACCTCCTCAAGCGCCCCACCGTCGTCGCCGATGAACAAACGCGTCCGTAGGGACAATCCCTGCCGGGGATCCATACCCGTCATCCGGGGAACATCGGGGAGGAGGCATTCCATGGCCACGCTCGTGCTCGATCCCGTGACCCGCATCGAGGGGCACCTGCGGGTCGAAACCCGCTGGGAGGACGACCGGATCGCCGAGGCCCGGGTGGCCGGGGAGATGTTCCGGGGGTTCGAATCGATCCTGAAGGGCCGCGACGCCCTCGATGCGCCGGTCATCACCCAGCGGATCTGCGGGGTCTGCCCCGTAAGCCACGCCGTGGCCTCGTGCCGGGCCCTCGAGGGGGCGTTGGGGCTGGAGGTCCCCCCGAACGGGCGGCTGCTTCGGAGCCTCGTGCTGGGCGCGAACTTCCTCCAAAGCCACCTCCTCCACTTCTATCACCTGAGCGCGCTCGATTTCGTGGACGTGGCCGGGATCCTGGCCTACGAGGGGGACGACCCGCGGCTGGCCGCCCTGCGGGCCTGGGCCGAGGGGGAGGTGCGGTCGAACCGGGTCCTGCCGGCCGCCCCGTTCCTCCCCCAGTGGGAGGGAGGGCTCCCGGCCGACGGGCGGTGGACGGCCGCAGCGCTCGCCCACTACCTCGAGGCCCTGGAGGTCCGGCAGGCCTGCCACCGCATGGCCGCCCGGTTCGGGGGGAAGATGCCCCACACCGCCTCCCTGGTGCCCGGGGGCGTCACGACCCCGGTCGATCCCCTGGACGTGGAGGCGTTTCGCAGCGATCTCCGCCGGGTGCTCACGTTTGTCGAGACCGCCTACCTGCCGGACCTCCTGGAACTCGGCCGGCGGTTTCCCCACCTGGCGCGTGAGGGGCGGGGACCCGTGGCGTTTCTGGCCTTCGGGGCCTTCGAGGAGGCCGACGGCCGCCCGTGGCTTCCCCCGGGGGTCCTGGCCGACGGCCGCCTCGATCCCCTGCGGCCGGAGGCGATCGCCGAACAGGTGGGCCACAGCCGGTACCGCGCGGCCGGGCCGTCGCGCCCCGCCGAGGGCACGACCCGGCCCGATCCCGGGAAGCCCGGGGCCTACTCCTGGCTCAAGGCCCCCCGGTACGCCGGCCGCCCCGTGGAGGTGGGCCCCCTCGCCCGGGTCCGGATCGCCGCGGCCCGGGGCCATCCGGACGTGGGGGAGGCGGAAACGCGCTGGCTCGCGCCCGCGGGGCTTCGGGCCGAGGCCCTCTCGGGCGTGCTGGGACGGCATCTGGCCCGGGGGCTCGAGGCCTGGGCCCTGGCCCGCAAGATGCACGACTGGCTCGGCCGCCTCGAACCCGGCGGCCCGAGCGCCGGCGAGTACCGCCCCCGGCCGTCCGGGGCCGGGGCCGGGCTCGTGGAGGCCCCCCGGGGGGCCCTGGGCCACTGGGCCCGGATCGAGGGGTTTCGGATCGACCGGTACCAGTGCGTGGTGCCCTCCACCTGGAACTTCTCGCCCCGGGACGACAACGGGACCCCCGGACCGGTGGAGGCGGCGCTCGAGGGCCTCAGGGCCCGGAAGGGGGAACCCCCGGGGCTCGCCGTGGCCCGGGTCGTGCGGTCGTTCGATCCGTGCATCGCCTGCGCGGTCCACTGACCCCCAAGGGGAGGAGACCCACCATGGCCATCACCCGACGCGAGTTTCTCCGGGACGCCGCCACCCTCGCCTTTGCCCTCGGCCTCGGCGGCCCCGCCGTTCCCCGCGTGGCCCGGGCCCTGGAGGGCCTCGCCGCCGAGCGGCCGGGGCTCCTGTGGCTCCAGGGACAGTCGTGCTCCGGCTGCTCCGTGAGCCTCCTGAACGCCGAGCGGCCGGGGCCGGCCGAACTCCTCACCCGCTACTTCGCCCTGCGGTTCCACCCGACGCTCTCGGCCGCCACCGGGCCGGCCGCCCTCGAGGCCGTGGAGAAGGCCATCGAGGCCGGCGGCTACCTGCTGGCGGTGGAGGGGGCGGTGCCGGCCGGCATGCCCGACGCGTGCACCCTGGGGGAGGAACCCCTGGTCGAGGTGCTGGCCCGGGCGGCCCGCGGGGCCGCGGCGGTCGTGGCCGTGGGCACCTGCGCGAGCTTCGGCGGCATCCCGGCCGCCCCCCCGAACCCCACGGGCGCCGTGCCGGTGAAGGCGGCTCTCGCGGACCGGGGCGTTTCCGCCCCCGTCATCCACGTTCCCGGGTGCCCGGCCCACCCCCACTGGATCGTGGGCACCGCCGTGCTCGCCCTGCGGCCGGCCGGGCTTCGCCTGGACGACGAGGGCCGGCCGCTTGCGTTCTTCGCCCGGCCCGTCCACGACCAATGCCCCCACTTCGCCCAGTACGAACGCCAGGAGTTCGCCCGGGCGCCGGGGGAGGATGGGTGCCTGTTCCAGCTGGGGTGCCAGGGGGTGCTCACCCCCTCCGACTGCCCATGGCGGGGCTGGAACGGCGGCGCGAGCTGGTGCGTGCGGGGCCGGGCTCCCTGCACGGGCTGCGCCCGGCCCGGGTTCGCCCGGGACCCCGCTTACCCCTTCTTCCGTCTGAACGAAGCCCGGGAGGCCTGATCCCCACCGCTCACCCCCGAGGGGAGGACGCAATGCGCATGGGCATTCAACTCAAGGTTGGCGGGTTCGTGCTGGGGGTTCTGGTGTTGGCCTTCGGCGTGAGCACCTGGGTGGCCACGGTGCGGGCCACCCGGTCTCTGGAGACCCTGGGGCAGTTCGGGGCCGACGAACTCACCGCTGCCGCCCGGTCCCAGGCCCGCAGCGTGTTCGAGAGCCTCGAGATGGGCACCCGGGACTCCCTCGAACGTGGGGAGATGAAACAATTCCAACTGCTCCTCGACCAACTCGCACGGATCGAGGGGGTCCTGGAGATCGGGCTTACGGACCCGACCGGGAAAATCGACTACGCCAGCCGCCGGGAGGCCGTGAACACCCAACTCGACGCCGGGGCGTTCCGCCGCGCCGGGGAAACCTCCGGGATCGCCGAGGCCGAGGGGCAGGGCGCGGTCACGATCCTACGGGCCCACCGCATGACGGCGGACTGCCTGCGCTGCCATGAGGGGGCGAGCGCCGGGGATCTGGCCGGGGTCCTCTACGTGCGCTACAGCCTCGCCCGCCTCGCCGAGGCCGAGGGGAAGACCCGGTCGATGGTGGCTGCCGCCCGCCGGGACAGCATCGTGACCGGAATGATGACCGGCATCCTGGGGCTCCTGGCAGCGACCCTCGGCACCTGGGTCATCGTGGGCAACCGGGTACGCCGGCCGATCCGGGCCCTAACCGACAGAGTGGAGGAGATGGCTTCGGGCGAGGCCGACCTGACCCGCCGGCTGCCCGTGAAGGGCCGGGACGAGATGGCCGAACTGGCCGGGGCGTTCAACCGGTTCCTCGCCAACCTCCAGAGCCTGGTCCGGGAGATCCTGGGCACCGCCGAGGCGGTGGCCGCCGGGGCCGAGGAGATCCTCGGGGCGAGCCGCAGAGCCCTCGACGAGGCCGAGGCCCAGAAGGACCGCACCCACGCGGCGGCCGGCTCGGCCGAGGAGATGAGCGCCACCGTGCTCCAGGTGGCACGCGACACCCACGAGGCGGCGGCAACGGCCCAGAACGCCTCGCAAACGGCGGAACGAGGGGGAACCACCGTGGCCCGGGGGGTGGAGGGCATGGCCCGCGTGGAGGAACGGGTGCGCGCCATCGCCAGCCAGGTGCGGGACCTGGGCGCGCGCGCCGAGGAGATCGGCGCCGTGATGCAGGTGATCGAGGACATCGCCGACCAGACGAACCTGCTCGCCTTGAACGCCGCCATCGAGGCGGCCCGGGCCGGCGAGCACGGCCGGGGGTTTGCCGTGGTGGCCGACGAGGTGCGAAAGCTCGCGGAAAAGACCGGCCAGGCCACCCGCCGGGTGCGAGACACCGTCGCCGGCATCCAGACCGAGACCGGCCGCGCCGTCGCCTCGGTGGAGGAGGGGCTCGGGGAGGTCGAGACCTCCAGCGCCCTGGTGCGGCAAGGGGGGGAGGCGCTGGCGGAGATCGTGGCCCAGATCGAGCACACCGCCGACCGGATGTCCCAGATCGCCACGGCCACCCAGCAGCAGAGCGCCGCCGTGGAGGAGATCAGCCGAAACCTCGACGCCGTGGCCGAGCTCGCCACCCGGCTCGCCGCGGCCGTGGAGCAGACCCGGGGCACGGCCGAGGGGCTGGGCTCCCAGATCCGGAGCCTCAAGGGGCTGATGGCCCGGTTCACGGTGTGAGGCGGCCCCCCCGGGAACCCGCCGCGGCGCGAGGCGCCGGCCGCCGCGGTCCCCCTCCCCGGGGGCGGCCCCCGGTCAGGACTTCGGCGGTGCGGATTCCGCGGGGCCCGCGGAAAGCGGGGTGACCCGCACGAGCAACACCCGATGGCCGGCCGTTCGCTCCACCGTGTACCGGTGCCCCCGGTATTCCACGGTCTCCCCGGCCTGGGGAATGTGCCCGAGCCGGGTCATCAGGAACCCGGCCAGGGTGACATCGGGCTGGGTGGGGAGCCGGAGCTCCAGCTTCTGGTTCAGGTCCCGGATGGGGGTGCCCCCGTGCACCAGGGCCTCGCCCCCGGGCAGGAACCGGATCGCGTCGGCCTCCACGTCGTGCTCGTCGCGGATCTCCCCCACGATCTCCTCGATCACGTCCTCCAGGGTGACGATGCCCTCGACCCCCCCGTACTCGTCCACCACCACGGCCATGTGGGTGCGCCGGGTCCGGAACTCGTAGAGCAGGCTCTCCAGGTCCTTCGTCTCGGGCACGAAAAACGGTTCCCGGGCGACCTGGGCGATGCCTGCGTCCGGGTCCCGGATCAGCAGGGCCACGGCGTCGCGCACGTGGGCGATGCCCACCAGATCGTCGAGGTTCTCCCGGTACACGGGAAGCCGGGTGTACCCCGTGCGCACGAAGGTCTCCACGGCCTCCTTGAGCGGCGTGGCCACGTCGATGGCCTGGACCCGGGTGCGCGGCACCATGATCTCGCGCACCTGCTGCCGGCCGATCCGGAAGATCCCGTGGAGCATCCGGCGCCGGGCCTCCTCCACCGACGCCCCCGCCCCGTCCTCCAGGAGCGTCCGGATCTCGTCCTCCGAGAGGCTTTGGCGCGCCGCCGCCTCGGGCCTCGCCCCCACCAGCCGCAGCAGCCCGTTGGACACCAGGGTCACGGCCGCCACGAACGGGTAAAACAGCCGGCACAGCACGGCAAAGACCGGGGCCACGGCCAGGGACACGGCCTCGGGCCGCTGGGACGCGAAGGTCTTGGGCGCGATCTCGCTGAACACCAGGAGCACGCAGGTCATCACCCCGGTGGCCACGGCGATCCCCTCCTCGCCGAACCACTGGATGGCCACGGCCGTGGCCAGGGCGGAGGCCGCGATGTTCACCAGGTTGTTCCCCACCAGGATCGTGCCGATCAGGTGGTCCCTCCGGGCCAGGAGGGCCTCGTAGATCCGGGCCCGCATGTCGCCGGCCCGGGCCCGGTAGCGCATGCGCCACCAGTCGGCGCCCAGCAGCGCGGTCTCCGAGCCCGAGAAAAACGCCGACAGGGCGAGAAGCACGACCAGCGCCCCCACGTGTTTCGGAACGTCGAACTCGCTCACGATGGGACTCCCGGGAAAAGCGGTTTACGGTCTCGTG
>CAZUYO010000004.1:0-13270 GCA_964624725.1 uncultured Thermodesulfobacteriota bacterium | reverse complement strand
GGGGTGCCGCGGCGGGGTCACCCCCGCAGGAGGTTGAGCTCGTACAGGGTGCGGTACCACCCGCCGCGTTCCAGGAGCTCCCGGTGGCTCCCCTGCTCCGCGATCCGCCCCCGGCGAAGGACGGCGATCCGGTCCACCCGGCGCACGGTGCTCAGGCGATGGGCCACCACCAGCGAGGTGCGGCCTCGGAGCAGCACCGCCAGGGCCTCCTCGATCTGGGCCTCGGTGGCCTGGTCCACCTCCGAGGTGGCCTCGTCGAGGATCAGGATCCGGGGGTCGCCGGCCAGGGCCCGGGCGAACGCCACCAGCTGGCGTTGCCCCGAACTGAGCCCCGCCCCCTCCTCGCCGAGGGGGGTTTCGTAGCCGGCGGGCAGCCCCTCGATCATCTCGTGGAGCCCCACGGCCCGGGCCGCGGCCTCCACCCGGTCGGGTCCCACCCACTCCCGGCCCAGCCGGATGTTCTCGAACACCGTGTCCCGGAGGAGCACCGGATCCTGGGGCACGAGCGCCACGTGGCGGGCGAACCACTCGGGGTCGAGCCGGGGCCGGGGCACGCCGTCGATCCGGATCTCGCCCGACCCGGGCGGGTAGAACCCGAGGAGCAGGTGCACGGCGGTCGTCTTGCCGGATCCGGTGGGCCCCACCAGGGCCACGGACTCCCCCGGCCGCACCCCCAGGTCGAAGCCCCGCAGCACCTCGTCGCCGTCGCCGTACCCGAAGGTCACGCCGTCGAACACCACCTCCCCCCGGATCGGGGGCCGGGCCCGGCCCCCCGGGGCCTCGGAGGGCTCGTCCAGAAACCCGGTGATCCGCTCGGCCGCGGCGAGGGACGCCTGGAGCACGTTCACCCGCTCGCCCACGTCCCGCAGGGGCCGGAAGAGCCGTTGCACGTACTCGAAGAACGCCACCAGGGCCCCGAAGGTCAAGCCCCCCCCGGCGGCGAACCCCGCGCCCCGCCAGAGCACCAGGGCCAGGGTCAGGGCCGAGAAGAGTTCCACCAGGGGGAAGAAGAGGGCCTGCAGGGTCACCGAACGCACCTGGGCCCGCAGGTTCTCCTCCCCCCGCTCCTCCACCTGGCCGAGGCTCCAGGCCCGCGCCCCGAACAGCCGGACCACCTCGGCGCCCCGCAGGTGCTCGTGGATCGCCGCGGTGAGCCGGGCCGTGGCCTCCCGGGCGGACCGGTAGGCCTCGCGCATGCCCCGGCGGATCCACTCCGAGGCCACCAGGAGCACGGGGAACACCGCGAGCACCGTGAGGGCCAGTCCGGCATGGAGCCGGAACAGGACGGCCAGGATCCCCAGGACGAGGACGATGTCCCCCAGGACCCCCACCAGCCCGGCGCTAAAGAGGTCGGACAGCACCGCCACGTCGGACGACACCCGAGACACCACGGTGCCCGCCGGTGTGCGGTCGAGCCGCGCCATGGGAAGCCGGAGGGCCTTGGCAAACAGCCGCTCCCGCAGGTCCCGCAGGATCCTCTCCCCCCGGGTGCGAAGGAGCACGGTCTGTCCCGCCTCCACGGCGCCGACCCCGGCCTGCACCAGGAGATACAGCGCCGCGAGCCCGGCGAGCCCCTTCGCGTCGGCCCGGGCCACCGGGCCGTCGATGGCGAGCTTCACGAGATAGGGGCCCGCCATGCGGCCCAGGGCGCCCAGGCCCATGAGCCCCACCCCCGCCCCGAGCGCCCCGCGGTACGGCCGCGCCAGGGGCCAAAGCCTCGCCAGCAGGCGCCAGTCCCCCGGCCGGACCCGGCGCGCCGAAGGGGCGTGGGGTCTCACGGCGCCTCCTCCAGCTCCCGGCGGAGCTCCTCCTCCCGGTAGAGCCGGCGGTACCCCGGCAGCCGGCGCCAGAGCTCCCCGTGGGTGCCGCTCGCCACGATGCGGCCCCGTTCCAGGAACCACACCCCGTCGGCCTCCTCCACCTCGAAGGCCCGGTGGCTCACCACCACGAGGGTGCGCCCCCGCAGCCGCTGCCGGACGCGGGCCAGGACCTCCCGGGCGGTTCGCGCGTCGAGGTTCGAGAGGCTCCCGTCCAGCACGAGGACGTCCGGGTCGCCGTAGAGGGCCCGGGCGATGCCCAGCCGCTGGCGCTGCCCCCCCGACAGGGTGATCCCGCCCTCCCCCACCCGGGTGTCGAGCCCGTCGGGTAGGGAGCGCACGTCGGCCTCGAGCCCGGCCAGCGCCAGGACCTCCCAGATCCTCCCGTCGTCCCGGGGCCGGCCCAGGAGCACGTTGGCGGCCACCGAGTCGGAGAAGAAGAAATCCTCCTGGGGCACCACCGCCAGGTGGCGGCGCAGTTCGGGGTCGGCGATCCGCTCCAGGGCCTCGCCGTGGATCTCGATCGCGCCCCGCTGGGGCCGGCGCAACCGGGCCACCAGGGACACCAGCGTGCTTTTCCCCGACGCCGTGGGCCCCACCAGGGCCCACATGCCCCCCTCGGGCAACTCCCACCCGACCCCGGCCACGGCCGGGCCGGCGGCGTCCGGATAGGCGTAGGTGACCCCCTCGGCCCGGAGGCACACCCCGGCCGGGGGCGGCAGGGGCGCCCCCGGTTCGGGCTCCGCCGGCCAGCGCCGGACCTCCTCCAACCGGCCCAGGGCGGCCGCCCCCCGCTGCACCAGGCTCAGGGTCCAGCCGAGGGCCACCATGGGCCAGATCAGCATCGCGAGGTAGGCGCTGAAGGCCACGAACCCGCCCAGGGACAGGGCCCCCGTGGCCACCCAGTATCCCCCGAGGCCCAGCACGGCCACGTGGCCCAGGCCGGCGAGCACGCCCACCGCCGGGAACACGGCCGCCCAGGCCCAGACCACCCGTTCCCGGGCCCGGCACAGGGCTTCGTTCTCGCCCCGGAACCGTTCCTCCTGCCACCGCTCCCGGCGCAGGGCCCGCAGCAGCCGGATCGCGGTGAGGGTCTCGTGGACCCGGTCGGCCACCGCCCCGGCGGCCCGGTCGGCCGCCAGGAACCTCCGGTGGAGCCGGGGGCTCATCCGCCGGACGACCCAGGCGATGGCCGGAAACGGCGCCAGGGCCACGGCGGTGAGCCCCGGGTGGATCCGCCACAGGAGCACCGCCGTGCCGGAGCCCACCAGGAGGGTCTGGCACAGATTGAGCCATCCCGCCCCCAGGAAAAGCCTTAGATCCTGGAGATCGTGGAGGGCCCGGCTCACGAGATCGCCCCTGCGGGCCCGGTCCAGGGTCTCGAGGGGCAGCCGCAGCACGTGGCCCACGTACGCCATGCGCAGGTCGTGCTCCACGGCCCGGGCCGCCCCCAGGGTGAGCCGGCGGGAGGCGAACCGAAACAGCGCCTGGCCGGCGGCGAGCCCGCCCAACACGAGGGCGAGGTCGAGCACGTCCCCCTCCCCCCCGGCCAGGGCGTCCACCCCCCGGCGCAGCACCTGGGGGCCCGCCAACTGCAGGGCCACGGAGAACACCAACGCGACAAAACCCCATGCGAACGACTTCGCATGGGGTCGCAGGTGGGGAACGAGGGGTCGGAACGTCTGGATCACACCGGCGAACTCACCCGCCCGAGGCCCCCTCCCGGGCCTCCACGACCTCGGCGTTGAACTTCACGGCCCCCTCGGGCGCCGGCAGGAACACCACCATGAACGGCACCCGCCCCCCGGGCCGGATGTCCATGTTGCTCAGGCCCTCCCCCACCTCGTTCTGGAGCCGGGCCTCGAGGTCGGCCGGCGAAAGGGTGGCGAGATCCCTCTCCGTCAGCACGTTGCCGCAGTACACCTCCCGGGAGGCCAGCGTGCGGCCGCGGTCGTCGAACAGGTTCCCCCGCACCCGCACCAGGCTCTGGGCCGCCTGGGACCGGTTCCACACCTCCCCGCGGATCACGAACACCCGCCGCCCCCCCGCGAGATCCCGGTAGTACCCCTCGACGTTCTGCACGGCCAACCGGGCCCCCACGGCCCGGCGGTGCCACAGGGCCCGGATCTTCGAGGGGCTCAGGAACGTAAAGGCCTCGGGGTGCCGGTACACGTTGTACCCGGTGAACCCGACGGCCCCCGCAACGGCCAGGACCACCACCCAGAAGAGCGGCGACCGGCGGCGGTCCCGGGCCACGAGGGGCGACCGGCCCGCCCCCTCGGGCCGGCTCCGGGGGCCCCGCTGGAGGTCCAGGCGCGGCATGTCGTCGGCCAGGCCCTGCACCTGCACGCCCGCCTGCCGGCGGGGGGGTACGAGGTCGTCCTCCCTCACCCGTTCCAGTTCCGGCTCGGGCTCGGCGGCGTCCGCCTCGGGCCCGCCGACGTCGGCCTCGAAATCCGCAAGATCGAGCTCCCCCAACGAGGGCAGGTCGTCCGCCGCCGGGATCTCGGCCTCCGGCCGGGCGGCCTCCCCGGCCTGTTCGCCGGCCGACTCCGCGGCAAAGTCCCCCAGATCCAGGTCTTCGAGGGAGGGCAGGTCGTCGAGGGGCGGGACCTCGGGCTCGGTCTGTGGCGCCGAAGGGGCGGCGGGTTCCCCGGCGTCTTCCGCGAGGTCCAGCTCCCCCAGGGGCGGCAGATCGTCGGCGCCCGGGATCTGCGGCTCTTCCGCCGGTCCCGTCTCCCCCGCCGGCTCGCCCCCGCCGGGCGCGGCCGCCGCTCCCTCCGAGGCGAAGTCCTCGAACCTCGCCTCGGGGGGCTCGGGGGGAGCCTCCGGCCTCCGGCGCACCGCGAACAGGTGGGCGCAGCGGGAACACCGGATCTTCACGGCCCCCCGGGAGAGCTTTTCGTCCGGCACCTCGTAGCGGGCCCGGCACTTCGGGCAGGATACCTGCATGGCGCCTCGGATCCGTGGGAAGGGAAAAGCCGCCCTCTCGGGCTAAAACCTTGGGGCATACTAGCCGAAGAGGTAGGGGAGCGCAATAACGCCGCCGGGTTCGTCCCGGCCATCCCCCTTCGCGACGGGAGGCACGATGCCCGAACCCAACGACGCCTGTCCGCCCGAGCTCCGGGGGCTCCTGGAGCGCAGGACGCGCGAACTGGAGACCCTGGTCGAGATCGGGAAGGCCCTGACCTCAACCCTGGACCTCAAGGAGGTCCTGAGCATCATCATGGACAAGGTGGGCCAACTCCTGCGGCCCAAGACCTGGTCGCTCCTTCTCGTGGACGAGCGCACCGGGGAACTCGCCTTCGAGATCGCCGTGTCCCCGGCCGCCGACCGGCTCAAAGACATCCGGCTCCAGAAGGGGGAGGGCATCGCGGGGTGGGTCGCCCTCCACGGAAAACCCCTGCTCATCCCCGACGTCCGCCAGGACCCCCGGTTCGCCCCCAAGGTGGACGAGGCGGTGCAGTTCAACACCCGCTCCATCGTGTGCGTACCGCTGAAAAGCAAAAACCGGGTGCTGGGGGTGATCGAGCTCGTGAACCCCCTGGACGAGCGGACCTTCTCCGAGGCCGACCTTCAGATCCTCTCGACCATCGCCGACTACGCGGCCATCGCCATCGAGAACGCCCGGTACGTGGAGAAGGTGCGGGACCTGGTGGTCACCGACGACCTCACCGGGCTCTACAACGCCCGGTACCTGCTGGACGTGCTCGACTACGAGCTCGACCGCGCCCGCCGGTACGGGTACCCGGTGTCGCTCGTGTTCCTCGACCTCGACTATTTCAAGGACGTGAACGACACCTACGGCCACCTGGTGGGGAGCCGGCTCCTCACCGAGGTGGGCCGCGTGATCCGGTCCCACGTGCGAAAGGCCGACGTGGCCGTGCGCTACGGGGGCGACGAGTTCGTGGTGGTGCTCCCCAACACCCCCAAGGACGGTGCCGTCCAGATGGCCTCAAACCTCCGCAGCCGCATCCGGTCGCGGTATTTCCTGCAGGACGAGGGGTACCGCATCCGGATCACCGCGAGCTTCGGGGTGGCCACCTTCCCCGACGACGCCCAGACGAAGCTCGCGTTGGTGCGCCTGGCCGACCAGGCCATGTACCGGGTCAAGGAGGCAAGCCGCGACGGCGTGTCCGCCGCGGAAGCGCCGGCTCACCCCCCCGCGCCCCGTTCTTGACCGAACAAAAGGAGAGAGGGCCGTGGCCCGTTGGAACGGAATCCGACAACCGACCGGTTGGTTTCTTGCGGCCTGCGCCGCCGCGCTCCTGTGCCTGGGGGGGGTGCCGGCCGCCGCCGGGGAGGGCTCGGGCCTCGCGGGCCTGAGCCTCGAGGAACTTCTCTCCACCGAGGTCACCACCGTGAGCCGCCGGGCCGAGGCCCTTTCCGACGCGGCGGCCGCGGTCTCGGTCATCACGGCCGAGGACATCCGCCGCTCCGGGGCCACCAGCGTGCCCGAGGCGCTCCGGCTCGTGCCCGGCGTCCAGGTGGCCCGCATCGACGCCAACAAATGGGCCGTGAGCGCCCGGGGGTTCAACGGCCGCTTCGCCAACAAGCTGCTCGTGCTGGTGGACGGCCGCACGGTGTACACCCCGCTCTTCTCGGGCGTCCATTGGGACGCCCAGGATCTGCTGCTGGACGACGTGGAACGCATCGAGGTGATCCGGGGGCCCGGGGCCACCCTGTGGGGCGCCAACGCCGTGAACGGGGTGATCAACATCATCACCCGCCACGCCAAGGACACGGTGGGGACCCGGATCGCCTTGGGCGGGGGAACCGAGGACCTCGGCTTCCTGAACCTGCGGCACGGGTTCGCGGTGGGGAACACCTTCGGCCGGGTGTGGGCGCGGGCGTTTGGCCGCGACGCCTCGGTGGACCCGGAGGGCCGGGACGCCCACGACGCGTGGCAGGGTGTGCGGGCCGGGGCGCGCCTCGACGGGGGGACGGCCGGCGCCGCGACCTGGATGGTGGAGGGCGAGGCCTACCACGAAGCCGTGCAGAGCCGGACCCGGGCCCTGGTGGGGCCCGGGGACCCCGCGCGGGAGTTCGACGAGGAGGACGACGTGCGGGGCGCCTACGCCTTGGCCCGCTGGAACCGGTGGTTCTCCCCCACCGCGGAACTCTCGGTCCAGGGGTACTACGACCGCACCGACCGCTCCTCGGAGGTCCTGGGCGAGGTCCGCGACACCTGGGACCTCGACCTCCAGCACCGGTTCACCCTGGGGGGGTGGCAGGAGATCGTCTGGGGCCTGGGGGCCCGCCTCACCCGGGACCGCGTGGACGGCAGCTACGCCGCCGAGGTGCCCAACGACCGCCGCACCGACCGGCTCTGGAGCGCGTTCCTCCAGGACGAGATCGATCTCGTCCCGGACCGCCTGCGGCTCACCCTGGGCTCCAAGTTCGAACACAACGACTACACCGGGATCGAGGTGCAGCCCAACGCCCGGGCCCTGTGGGTGGTGACCCCGCGCCACCGGCTGTGGGCCGCCGTGAGCCGGGCCGTGCGCACCCCGAGCCGGGCGGAGGCCGACATCCGGTTCCGGATGTCCCTCCTCGAGCCCTCGCCGGAGATGCCCGTGCCGGTGGAGATCCACCTGGTGGGGAACGAGGACTTCGAAAGCGAAACGCTCATGGCGTACGAACTGGGCTACCGGGGCGCCTTCGGGCGGACCCTCACGGTCGACGCGACCGCGTTTTGCCACGTCTACCGGGAGCTGCGCACCATCGAGCCCGTGGGAGGGCCAAGCCCCGGGGGGGAGGGGGTGTGGGTCCAGGAGATGACCGCCGAAAACCGGATGCGGGGCACCGTGTACGGGACCGAGGTGGAAACGGGGTGGCACCCGGCCCCCTGGTGGCGGCTCCGGCTCTCGTACACCTGGATGGTGCTCCGGCTCACCCCGGAGGACGGGAGCCAGGATCCCCTGTCGGAGGCGGCCGAGGGCGAGGCGCCCCGCAACCAGGTGTCCGTCCTGTCGTCCTGGGACCTCCCGGCGGGGTGGGAACTGGACCTCTGGGTGCGCCACGCGGCCGGGCTCCCCAGTCTCGGCGTGGACGCCTACACCACGGCGGATCTGCGGATCGGCTGGACGCCGTTGCCGGGCCTCGACGTGTCCCTCGTCGGCCAGAACCTCTTGGACGCCTCCCACCCCGAGTTCACCCCCGAGATCCTCTCGACGGTGCCGGCCGAGGTGGAGCGGTCGGTGTACGCCCGGGTGACCTGGACCCACTGAGGCGACCGGCATGGCGCTCACCCGCCGCGAGTTTCTGGCCGCCGTCGCCGCGGCGCCCCTGGTGTCCCGGCTCGGTCTCGCCGGGGAAGGGCCCGACGAGGCCGAGATCAAGGCGGCCATCGTGCTGAACCTCGCCCGGTTCACCGACTGGCCCCCGGGCACGTTCCCGGCCGCGGGGAGTCCCCTTCGGCTGTGCCTCCTGGGCGACGACCCCGTGACCCAGGCGCTCTCGCGGTTCGCGGGCGAGACGGTCAAGGGCCACCCCGTCGAGACGCGGCGCGTGGAGGCCCTGTCCGCCCTCGGCGGCTGCCACGTCGCGTACCTGGCGGCCTCGCAACGAAAGCGCGCGGGGGAGGTACTCGCCGCAATCCGCGGCAAACCGCTCCTCTCGGTCGCGGACATCGAGGGGTTTGCGGCCTGGGGAGGGGCGGTGAGCTTCTGGCGCATGGGCGGCCGGGTACGGATCGACGTGAACCGGGCGGCGCTTCGGCGGGGCGGCCTGGAGCTCAGCTCCAAGGTGCTGCGTCTCGCCCGGCTGGTGGAGGAGCTCCGATGAGGGCGTGGGCGTTCGCAAATCTCCCGGT
Source organism: uncultured Thermodesulfobacteriota bacterium (assembly GCA_964624725.1). Taxonomy (GTDB): domain Bacteria; phylum Desulfobacterota; class Deferrisomatia; order Deferrisomatales; family Deferrisomataceae; genus Deferrisoma. Next base: position 4,639 of record CAZUYO010000004.1, on the reverse strand, counting down.
GCGGTGGAAGCTGCTCTTCGCGGTGGCGGTGCCCACGGCGCTCGTGGCGCTCGTGGTGACCGGGGTGCTGGGCGTCCAGCGGGTGCGGGACAAGACCTCCCAGGCCGCCAACGAGTTGGCGGTGCTCGCCCGGGTGCTCGCCGTGAACGTCTCCGCCCCCCTGGCGTTTCAGGACACCCAGGCGGCGGAAGAATCCCTCTCGGCCCTGCGGGCCCATCCCACCGTGACCGAGGCGGCCGTGCTCACGCCGGCGGGCCGCCCCTTCGCCGCCTACCCCGCGGGGGCACCGGCCCGGTTTCCCGCCGGGATCCTGCGGGAGTCCGCGGTCCGCTGGCAGGGGGCCGAGCTCGTCGTGGGAACCCCCGTGGAGCTGGAGGGCCGCCCGATCGGCACCCTCTGGATCCGGGCGGACCTCCGGGCCTGGCGCCGCGCCCTGGGGCGCGACCTGGCGGCCACCTCCGCGCTGGCCGCCGGCATCCTGACCCTCGCCCTGGCCCTCGCGCTCCGGCTCCAGAGCGCGGTGTCCCGGCCCCTTCAGGAGCTTTCCGCGGCCATGGACCGGGTGACCCGGGACGGCCGGTTCGACCTGCGGGTCCGGCCCCACGGCTCGGACGAGGTCGGCACCCTGTGCCTCGGGTTCAACGCCATGCTCGAGCAGCTCGAAACCCGCGACCGGGAACTCGCCGCTCACCGGGAACGGCTTGAGGAGCTCGTGGCCCGGCGCACGGCGGAGCTCGAGCGCACCAACGAGGAACTCGCCCGGACCGTCGAGCGCCTGCGGGAGGCCAAGGAGGCGGCCGAGGAGGCCAGCCGGGCGAAGAGCCGGTTCCTGGCGAACATGAGCCACGAGATCCGCACCCCCATGAACGGGGTGCTCGGGATGCTGGATCTCCTGCTCTCCACCCGGCTCGACGCCCGCCAGGAGCGGTTCGTGCGCACCGCCGAGCGCTCGGCCGAACACCTGCTAGCCCTCCTGAACGACATCCTCGACTTCTCCAAGGCCGAGGCCGGCCGGCTCGAACTGGAGGAGATCGAGCTCTCTCCGGCCGAGCTCGTGGAGGACGTGGCCGACACCTTCAGCGAGGCGGCCCACGCCAAGGGCCTGGAGCTCGCCGTGCGCCTCGACCCCGAGCTTCCCGCCCTCGTGCGGGGCGACCCGGTGCGGCTGCGGCAGATCCTCCACAATCTGGTGGGGAACGCGGTCAAGTTCACCCCCCGGGGGGAGGTGGTCGTCTCGGCCCAGGTCACGGCCCGGTCGTCCCGGCGGGCCGAGCTTCGCTTCGAGGTCGCCGACACCGGGATCGGCATCCCCGAGGCGGCCCAGCCCCACGTGTTCGAGGCGTTCACCCAGGCCGACGGCTCCACCACCCGGCGGTTCGGGGGCACGGGGCTGGGGCTCGCAATCTGCCGGCACCTGGTGGAGCGGATGGGCGGGGAGATCGGGTTCGAGAGCCGGGAGGGCGTGGGGAGCCGGTTTTGGTTCGCGGTGCCGCTCGAGATCGCCGAGGAGGCGGCCGAGGCCCGCGCGCCGGAGGGACTTCGGGTGCTCGTGGTGGACGACAACCCGACGAACCGGGAGATCCTGGCCGAGCAACTCCGGCGGTGGGGGGCCGAGGCCGTGTGCGCGGCCGACGGCCCCACGGCCCTGGAGGTGCTGGAACGGGAGACCCGCGAGGGACGGCTCCCGGACCTCGCGATTCTCGACATGGTCATGCCGGACGTGGACGGCATCGATCTTGCGGTGCGCATGGCCGGGGATCCGCGATGGGCCGGGGTCCGGAAGGTGCTCCTCACCTCCTCGGCCGACCCCAAGGCCTTCGACGAGGCGGGCCGGGCCGGGGTGGCGGCGGTGCTCCGCAAGCCCGTGCGACCCACGGAACTGCGCCGCGTCCTCCTCGGGGCCGGCCCAGGGCCCGCCCCGGAGCGGGCCCCGACGGATCCCGCCGCCGCCCCCGCGGCCCGTTTCGACGCCCGGGTGCTCCTGGCGGAGGACAATCCGACGAACCAGGTGGTGGCCCGGGGGCTCCTGGAGGAGATGGGGTGCCGGGTGGACGTGGTGCCCGACGGCCGGGCCGCGGTGGAGGCCTGGGCCGAGGGAAGCTATGATCTCATCCTCATGGACTGCCAGATGCCGGGGATGAGCGGGTACGACGCCACCCGGGAGATCCGGCGCCGGGGTGGCACCGTGCCGATCGTGGCGCTCACCGCCCACGCCCTGGCCGGGGACCGGGAGGCCTGCCTCGCGGCGGGCATGGACGACTACCTGGCGAAGCCGTTCCGGCGGGCGCAGTTGGCGGAACTCCTGGGCCGGTGGCTTCCGGCCGCGCCGGCGCCCCGGACGCCGGCGGTGGACCCGGCGGTGCTGGAGGGGTTGGGCCCCGCGCTCGCCGGGGAGGTGGCCCGGGCGTTTCTCGCCTCGTCGGGCCGGCTCGTGGAGCGGATCCGGGAGGGGCTCGACGGGGGCGACCCCTCGGACGCCCGGGAGGCGGCCCACGCGCTCAAATCCGCGGCGGGAAACGTGGGGGCCGGGGAGCTCCACGAGCGCTGCCGCGCGATCGACCAGGCGCTGCGCCGCGGCGACGTGGGCGGGGCCCGGCGGGCGGCCGAGGGGCTCGAGGGGGTGTACCAGGAGGTGGCCGAGGCCCTCGAAGGGTGGGCCTCGGCCCGGGAGGGGTGAACGGACCATGGAACGCGACGAGAGACGGCCGCGGGCCCTCGTGGCCGACGACGAACCCACCACCCGGATCCTGATCCGGGCGACCCTGGAACACGCGGGATTCGCCGTGGTGGAGGCCCCGGACGGGGAGACCGCCTGGGATGCGTTCGCGGCCGACCCGCCGGACCTCGTGCTCCTCGACGTCCGGATGCCCGGGATCGATGGGCTCACGCTGTGCAAACGGATCCGCCAGCACCCGGAAGGCCCCGCCGTGCCCGTGGTCGTCATCACCGACCGGGACGACCAGGAGGCGCTGGCCGCCGCCTTCGACGCCGGGGCCACGGACTTCCTGGGCAAGCCCCTGAGCTGGCGGCTTCTGGGCCACCGGATCCGCCACATCCACCGGGCCAGCCGGGCGTTCCGCCGGGTGGCCGAGAGCGAGCGGCGGCTCCGGGCCCTCGTGGACGCCTTGCCCGATCTCCTTTTGCGGATCGACGCCGACGGCACCTACCGGGATGCCTCGGCGCCCCGGGAGTTTCCCCTGGCCGACGAGGCTCGGCGGGCCGTGGGGCAGCGGGTCGGACGGGCGGGGCCCCTGCCGCCGGACGCGCTCGCCCTGGTGCAAGAGTGCGCGGCCACCGGCCAGGGGGGGCACCTGGAGTTCGAGGTGGAGCGCGACGGCCGCCGTCACGTGTTCGAGGCCCGGTTCGCGCCGGCCTCGGGCTCGGAGGTGCTCGCGGTCGTGCGCGACATCACCCACGAAGCCGAACTCGAACGCCAGCTCGCGGTGTCCCAGAAGCTCCAGGCCCTCGGGGTTCTGGCCGGGGGCATCGCCCACGAGCTCAACAACCTCCTCCAGCCCATCCTGGGGTACGCGGACCTGGTGGCGGGCAAACTCCCCCCCGAGTCCCGCGAAGCCGAGAACCTCCACAAGCTCACCCGGGCGGCCGAGCGGGCCCGCGACCTCGTGGCCCGGGTGCTCGCCTTCGGCCGGGACCGCCCCCGCGCGCCCCGGGTCGTGGATCTGGCGGACGTCGTGCGCGAGGCCGCCGCCCTCATGGGGGCCACCCTTCCGGCCAACATCGAGGTCTCGTTCACGGCGGATCCGCACGCCCGAGCGACCGTGTTTGCCGACCCCACGGAACTCCACCAGGTGGTCCTCAACCTCTGCACCAACGCCGCCCACGCCATCGGGAACCGGGAGGGCCGGATCGAGATCCGGCTCCTCGCTCCGGCCGAGGCCGGGGACGGGCCCGCCGAGAAGCCCCACGCGGTGCTCGTCGTGAAGGACACGGGGGACGGGATCCCGCCCGAGCTCCAGCACCGGGTCTTCGAGCCCTTCTTCACCACCAAGCCCCCGGGCCAGGGAACGGGGCTCGGCTTGGCGCTCGTCCACAGCGTGGTCACCGCCTGCGGGGGCCAGGTCACCCTGCGAAGCCACCCCGGCCAGGGCGCCGAGTTTCGGCTCTCCTTCCCGGTGGCGGACGGCCCGGCCGAGGCGACGGCCCCGCGTCCTCCGGCGCGCCCCCACCCCGCCCCCCCCACACCGGACTCCGCCGTACTCTTCGTGGACGACGAGCCGACCATCCGGGAGCTGGCCGCGGAGGCCCTCGAGGAGGCGGGGTTCCGGGTGCTGACCGCCGGGAGCCTCGCCGAGGCCCGGGCCCTGCTGGACCGGCCCGACCTCGCCGCGGCCGTGCTCGACCAGACCCTGCCCGACGGCCGGGGTACGGCCTTCCTGTCCGAGATCTGGGCCCGCCACCCGGGCCTGCCGGTGGTGCTGTGCACCGGGTTCGACCCCGAGCTGGGCCCCGAGAAGGCCGCGGCCCTCGGGCTCGCGGGCTTCGCCTGGAAGCCCCTTCGCACCCCGGAACTCGTGGAACTCGTTCGGGAGGCTCTCGAGGGCAAAGGATAGATCCCCCGAAACGAGAAACGCCCCCGGGAGGGGTGACCTCCGCGGGGGCGTTTGGTGTGAAAAGGCTC
>CAZUYO010000003.1:17360-29894 GCA_964624725.1 uncultured Thermodesulfobacteriota bacterium | reverse complement strand
ATATCCCCCACCCCGTCTCCATCCCCTCCCCGAGGCAGCGCACGGCTCCCCGCCTTCCGGAAGGAATGCCCGTGGCACAGGCCTTGCTTCCCGAGGCCCCGTGCCGCTTGCACGGAGGCGTCCCATGCGCGTGATCCTGACCGCCCTAGTGGTGCTCCTGGCCGCCGCCCCGCCCGCTCGGGCCCTGACCGAGAACGTGACCCTGCGGCCCGGCGATCCCATGCCGGACCTGCGGTTCGAGGCGCTCCTCAGCCCCGGCGACTACGAGGCGCTCGGGCTCGACCGGCGCGCCGGACCCGTCGCGATCGGGGAGATCGGCGGGGAACTCCTCGTGATCGAGTTCTTCAACAAGAGCTGCGTGCCCTGCCAGGCCCAGGTCCGGCACGTCGAGAGGTTTTACCGCGCCCTGCGGGACCAGGGTCTCTGGGGCCGGGTGCGGCTTTTGGCCGTGGGCGCCGGGAATCAACTGCGGTACCTGCCCCGGTTCCGGAAGAAGCGCGGACTCACGTTTCCCATCTCGGCCGATCCCCGGTTCGACGAGTGGTCGAAGCTCGGCCGGCCCGGCCGCACCCCGTTCACCGTGTTCTGCGTCCGCCGCAACGGCAACTGGGCGTTCGGCGACTCCCATTTCGGGATCCACGACGCCCAATGGCTCCTGGCCGAGGCCCGGAGCTTCCTCGACGGCACCCACCCGGACCTCCCCCCGGAGCCCGTGCCCAACCCCACCCCGCCCCTCGCCGCGTTTCAGGACCCCGAGGAACTTCGAACCCTGGCCGCCGCGTTCCTGAGCCGGGTGGCCGGAATCGACGTGGCGGCAGAGCCGGTGGACGGCGCGGACCTGCCCCTCTTTCGGGCCGTGGGCCCCCGGGGCCCCCTGGACCTTTACGCCCTGGCCCGGAGCCGCGAGGCCGTGTGCGCCATCTGCCACGGGGTGGATTTCCTCTTCGCCTTCACCCGGAACGGCACGATCCGGGGGGTGGACCCGGTGCGGGTGTACAAGTATGGTAACGCGCCCTGGACCGAGGCCGACCGCCGGGCGATCGAGGCCCGGCTCGTGGGCCGGTCCATGCGGGATCTCACCTTCGACGAGGGGGTGGACGCCGTGACCCAGGCCACCATCAGCTCGACCCTCATCTTCGACGCCATCCGCCGGGCGGCCGAGGTCCTGGACCGCCTCCCGGATGCCTGACCACCCCGGATGACCGCAACGGACCCCTGGCTGCGGCTGACCGTGTCGGCCCCCGCCGAGGTGCGGGAGGCCCTCGGCGCCCTCCTCGTGGACTGGGGCGCCCCCGGGACCGCGGAGGAGGGCGAGGCCCTCGTCGCCTGGTTCCCCGCCGCGGAGCGCGGACGGGTGCAGGCGCGGATCGAGCGCTACGCCCTGGATCTGGGGGCACCGGTGGGTTGGCGGTGGGACGACGAGCCCGAGGAGGGGTGGCGGGACCGCTGGAAGGCCTTTTACAAGCCCAGCCGGGTTTCGGACCGGCTGGGGGTGTGCCCCTCGTGGGAAACCTGGCCGCCGGAACTCGGGGCGGTGCACATGATCCGGCTCGACCCGGGCCGGGCCTTCGGCACCGGCACCCACGAGACGACCCGGCTGTGCCTTCGGCTCCTGGACGAGGAACTGGCGGCGAGGCCCGGGGCCGACCTGCTGGACGTGGGCTGCGGGTCGGGGATCCTCTCGATCGGGGCCCTGTTGCTGGGGGCGCGCCGCGCCGTGGCCCTGGACATCGACCCCCTGGCCGCCGAGGCGACCCGGGAGAACGCCCGGGCGAACGCCGTGACCGACCGGCTGCGGGTGGTGTGCGGGGATCTTCGGAGCCTCCGGGGCGCCTATCCGCTCGTGGTGGCCAACATCCTCTACCAGGTGCTCCTGGGCCTCGCCCCGGAACTCGGCCGCCGCGTGGCCCCCGGGGGCACCCTGGTGTTGTCGGGCCTTCTCACCTCCGAGGCCGCTTCCGCGGCGCGGGTCTACGGGGCACAGGGGCTCGAGCCCGTCCGGGAGGAAACCGAGGGGGAGTGGGCCGCCCTGGTACTCCGGCGGCCCGGCTGAGCCCGCCCCCCGCGCCCTACCCGGCCGCCGCCTCCACCGGAGGGACGACGACCGGCTCCAGGTCGGGCCACGAGGGGGCCTTCTCCAGGAACACCCGGGCCACCTCGGGGTCGAACTGGGTCCCGGAGCAGCGCTCGATCTCCTCGTAGGCCACCTCGTTGGGCAGCCCCTTGCGGTAGGGCCGGTCGGAGGTCATGGCGTCGAAGGTGTCGGCCACGGCCAGGATCCGGGCCCCCAGGGGGATCGCCTCGCCCGCCAGGCCGTCGGGGTAGCCCCGGCCGTCCACGCGCTCGTGGTGATGCCGGATGATGGACAGGGTCTCCCCCATGGCCCGGATCTCCCGGACGATCTCGGTGCCCACGAGCGGGTGACGCTGGATCAGCCGGAACTCGTCCTCGTCGAGCCGGGCGGGCTTGTTCAGGACGGCGCTCGGCACCCCGATCTTCCCCACGTCGTGGAGCACCGCGGCCCGCACCACCACGTCCACCTCGTCGGGCGGGAGGCCCAGGGCCTTCGCGATCAGCCGGGTATAGTGGGTCACCCGGTCGGAATGACCCCGGGTGTAGGGGTCCTTGGCCTCGATGGCCCCGGCGAGCGCCCGGATCGACTCGGTCACCGTGCGCCGCAGACCGTCCAGGAGTTGGGCCTTCTCCACCGCCACGGCCACCTGGCGCCCCAGGGTCACCACGAGCCGCTCGTCGTGGGGGCCGAACCGGCGCACCGGGTCGTCTCCTCCGAAGTTCAGGACCCCCAGGGGCACCCCGTCGGCGAAGAGCGGCACGCTCAGAAACGAGCGGGGGCGGTACCGCACACCGTCCGCGGCGTCGTGGAACCGGTCGTTGTCCCGGATGTCCTCGACCAGGATGGGTTTCCCCTCGGCCAGGGCGTGGCGGGCCACCCGGCTTTCCGCCAGCGGCACCTCGATGCCCCGGATCTTCTGGCGGCTCGGCCCCACGGCCTCGACCACCCGCAGCCGCTCGTCCCCCTCGAGGAGCAGCAGCGACCCGGTGGTGGCGCCCAAAAACCGGCTCATCTCCCCGAGGGCCACGTGGAGGGCTTCCTCCAGGCTCTCGGAGCCGTGGAGCTTTTCCACGATGCCGTAGAGCACCTGGAGCCGCTGCTCGTGGCTCCGGCGCCGGGCCCGGTCGCGGCGGGCCTCGGTTTCCAGAAGGGCCACCCGCCGCCGGTCGGCCTCCTCCTGGACCCACCGGGCCGTGAGGTGCTCGGCCAGGGAGCGCCGGAGCGCCGGCGGGGCGGGAAGCGGAAGCGTCAGGCAGTGGTCGGGCCGGGCCCAGGCCCCCAGGTCGTCGAGGCCCGGGAGGTCCTCGGCCGGACCCTCGAGCACCAAAAAGAGGTCCGGTGCGGCGCGGAACAGATCCGCCACCTCCTCCCGGCCCCAGCGTCCGAGGCCCCAGGCCGCGAAGCACACGGCGTAGGGGTCGTCGGCCGCCCGGGCCGCCTCGACCCGCTCGATCACGAGCAGGGGATCCGGCTCCACCTCCACCCGGTACGCCCCCGCCGGAAACCCACCGGGCCCCGCCTCCGCCGTCGACCACAGGATCTTCCCCACGCGTCCCGCCTCCATGCGCCGTCCTCCCCCTCCCCCGCTCCTCGCCGATCTCGTCCCGGTTCGGCACGGGACCCCGGGAACTTTAGGCCCGGTTGCATTTCCCGGAATCCGCCGTATGTTTCCCGCCCTGTATCCTTTCGGCCGGGCCTGCATCCAACCGGGCGCATAACCCGAACCGGCACGTCGATACCGTTCGAGGAGGAGTTTCCATGGGCCGCAAGATCACCGGGTTCGCCGTGAACCACCCGAAATGGGTCGTGTTCCTCTCGGTCCTCGTGACCGCCCTCGCCCTGGTGCGGGTCCACACGATCCGCGTGGACACCGATCCCGAGAACATGCTGAGCGAGCAGGAATGGGTCCGGGTGTTCCACAACCAGATGAAGCGCGAGTTCGCCCTGTCGGACATGATCGTGCTGGGGGTGGTGAACGAGGAGGACCCCGACGGGGTGTTCAACCCCGAGACCCTCGGCAAGGTCTACCGGATCACCGAGGGCATCAAGAAGATCGACGGGGTGGTCACCTCCGACCTCATGGCCCCGAGCACGGTGGACGACATCCTGCAGGCCGGGCTCGGATCGGTGCGGTTCCAGTACCTCATGGAGGGGCCCCCGAAGGACCGGGACGAGGCCCTCCACATCCGGGACCGGGCCATGGCGAACCCGCTCCTCTACGGCACCCTGGTGAGCGAAGACGGCAAGGCGCTCGCGATCTACGTGCCCATCGAGAAGAAGAGCATCGCCCACCGGGTGAGCCAGGAGATCCAGGCGCTCATCGCGGCCGAGCCCCCGGGGCCGGAGCGGTACCACTTCACGGGCCTGCCGGTGGCCGAGGACACCTTCGGGGTGGAGATGTTCAAGCAGATGGCCATCTCCGCCCCGCTGGCCGGCCTCATCGTGTTCCTCCTGATGCTCTTCTTCTTCCGCAAGCTCGTGCTCGTGGTCTCGCCCATGGTGGTCGCCATGCTGACGGTGATCTTCACCATGGGGGCGCTGATCAGCACCGGCCACACCGTGCACATCATGAGCTCCATGATCCCGATCTTCCTGATGCCGATCTCGGTCGTGGACTCCGTGCACATCCTCTCGGTGTTTTTCGACCGGTACCAACTCTACAAGGACCGCAAGAAGACCCTCCATGTGGTCATGGAGGAACTCTTCATGCCCATGCTCTACACGAGCCTCACCACCGCGGCCGGGTTCGCGAGCCTCGCGCTCACCCCGATCCCGCCGGTGCAGGTGTTCGGGCTGTTCGTGGCCCTCGGGGTGGGCATGGCGTGGGTCCTGACGGTGACCCTCGTGCCGGCGTACATCCTGCTCTTCATCCCGGAGCGCAAGCTCGAGAACTTCGGGGCCACGGCCCACGGGGAGGAGGACGAGGGGCATTCGCCGCTGGCCCGGCTCCTGGTGTGGGGCGGCCGGATCACCCGGGAACGGGCGAAGCTCTGGCTCGGCCTCACCGGCGTGATCCTCGCCGTTTCGGCCTACGGGATCAGCCGGATCCAGATCAACGACAACCCGGTCAAATGGTTTACGAAAAGCCATCCCATCCGGGTGGCCGATGAGGTGTTGAACGCCCATTTCGGCGGCACCTACGAGGCCTACCTGATCCTGGAACCCCCGGCCACGGCCGAGAGCCTGAAGGCCTCCCTGGCGCCGGTGCACCGGTTCCTGGCCGAGGAGGCCGACGCGGCCGAAAGCGAGGCCGTCCGGGAAACCGTGATGAAGCTCCGCCGGAGCCTCGCGGAACTGGAAACCGAGGAGGCCAAGGCCGAGCGGCCGAGCCCCGTGCGGGTGGTGGAAGCCCTGGCCAACGAGCTCAACCGGCTCTACGACGAGGTTCCGGAAGACCAGGTCGAGGTTCTGGATGCCCTGGACGCGCTCGCCGAGGGGCTCGAGGACCAGCGCACGGCGCTCCACACCTTCAAGAATCCCGAGGTGCTCCGGTGGGTCGAGGGGCTCCAGAAGCACCTCGCCACGCACCACATCGTGGGCAAAACGAACGCCCTCACCGACGTGGTGAAGAAGGTCCACATGGAACTGTTCGAGGGCAAGCCGGACGCGCTTCGGATTCCCGATACACCGGCGGCCGTGGCCCAGACGATCCTGTCGTTCCAGGGAAGCCACGACCCCGAGGACGTGTGGCACCTGGTCACCCCGGACTTTCGGAAGCTCAACATCTGGTTCCAGCTCAAGAGCGGCGACAACAAGGACATGGAGGCCGTGGTCCGGGAGGTGGAGCGGTATTTCGAGAAGAATCCCCCGCCCGCGGAGCTCCAGCACGACTGGGCCGGGCTCACCTATCTCAACGTGGTGTGGCAGGACAAGATGGTGAAGGGCATGCTCTCGAGCCTCCTGGGGAGCTTCGCCATCGTGTTCGTGATGATGGTGTTCCTGTTCCGGTCGGTGCTGTGGGGGCTCCTGTCGATGATCCCGCTCTCGGTGACGATCGCGTTCATCTACGGGCTCATCGGGCTCGTGGGCAAGGACTACGACATGCCGGTGGCCGTGCTCTCCAGCCTCACCCTGGGCATGAGCGTGGACTTCGCCATCCACTACATCGAGCGGGCCCGGGAACTCTTCCGCGAGACCGGCTCCTGGGCGGAGACCTCGGTGCTCATGTCCATGGCCCCGGCCCGGGCCATCACCCGGAACGCCATCGTGATCGCCGTGGGGTTCCTGCCGCTCCTTCTGGCACCTCTGGTGCCCTACAAGACCGTGGGCTTCTTCCTGGCCACCATCATGGCCGTGTCGGGCGTGGCCACCCTGGTGATCCTGCCCGCCATGATCCAGGTGCTCCGGGGCCCCCTGTTCCGGAAGGAGCGCCGGGAACTCGGGCAGAAGGCCGCCGCCTGAGAACGACCGAAGACCGTTAACCGACGACCGAAGTCAAAGGAGGTTCGCCATGAAGCGCCTTTGGATCGCAGCCGCACTGACCCTCTTGGTTGCCCCCCTTGCCGGCGCCCTCACCGTGGACGAGATCGTGCACAAGGCCAACCTGGCGAGCTACTACGCCGGGGACGACGGCATGGCCCGGGCCGAGATGGTGATCTACGACAAGGAGGGCCGCACCCGGGAGCGGGAGTTCACGATCCTCCGGAAGGACAAGGAGGACGGGGGCGAGCAGTTCTACTACGTGTACTTCCACCGCCCGGGCGACGTGCGAAAGACCGTGTTCATGGTCCACAAGCACATCGACCGGGACGACGACCGGTGGCTCTACCTTCCGGCCCTCGATCTCGTGAAGCGGATCGCGGCCTCGGACAAGCGAACGAGCTTCGTGGGCTCCCACTTCTTCTACGAGGACGTCTCCGGCCGAAGCCCCGCCGAGGACACCCATACCCTCAAGGAGGAGACCGAAAAGTACTACGTGCTCGACAATGTGCCGAAGGACCCCTCCAACGTGGAGTTTGCCCATTACCTGGTGTGGATCGACAAGCAGACGTTCCTGCCGATGAAGGCGGAGTACTACGACGGCCAGGGCAAGGTGTACCGCCGGATGGAGGTGCTGGAGGTCAAGGAGATCCAGGGGATCCCCACGGTGACCAAGGCCAAGATGAGCGACCTCCAGACCGGGGGCTACACCGAGATGACCTTCAAGAAGATCGAGTACAACAAGGGGATCCCGGAGAACGTGTTCACCGAGCGCTACCTGCGAAAGCCCCCCCGGAAGTACATCCGGAGGAGGTAGGCGGGAAGGCCGGCAAACGGGGAGGGCGGGGCGACAGCCGCCCTGCCTCCCCGCCCCCCGACGAACGACCAACGACCTGCGACCCACGACCGACCACAGGAGTTCTTCCATGCACGGACACAAACGGGTGTGGACCGCGGTTCTGGCCCTCGTGGCGGCGGCGCCCGCCGCGGCCCAGGACCTGCCGTTCCACGGGTTCGTGGAGGCGGCCGCCGCCAGCCGCGTGGTAAACGACGAAACCACGGCAGACGACCTGCTCCTCGAGGAGGCCCGGTTCCAGGTGGACCTCATCCACGAGGTGGACGCGGCCACCATGGAGTTCCGGGCGGACTTCCTCCACGACGGGATCGAGGGCGGAAGCCAGATCGACGTGCGCGAGGCCAACATCGTGCTCACCCCCCTCGATAGCCTCGACCTCAAGATCGGCCGCCAGGTGCTCACCTGGGGTACCGGGGATCTGATCTTCCTCAACGACCTCTTCCCCAAGGACTGGCAGAGCTTCTTCATCGGGCGGGACGACGAGTACCTCAAGAAGCCCTCGGACGCCCTGCGGGCCTCGTGGTACGGCGACCTCTGGAACCTGGACCTCGCCTGGATGCCCGTGTTCGAGCCCGACGGGTTCATCTCGGGGGAGCGCATAAGTTACTGGAACCCCATGGCCGGCCGGCGGTTCGGCCCGGACGACCCGGAGATCGATCCCGACGAGCCCGACCGGAGCCTGGGGAAGGGGTCCTTCGCGGCCCGGCTTTACGGCACCTTGGCCGGGTGGGAAACCGCGCTTTACGGCTACCGGGGACACTGGGGCCAGCCCAAGGGGTTCGATAGGGCCTCGAACCGGGCCTACTTCCCCCGGCTCGAGGCCTGGGGCGCGAGCGCCCGGGGGGCCCTTTTGGGCGGCATCGCCTCCACCGAGTTCGCCTGGTACCGGAGCCTCGACGACCTGGACGGCGACGATCCCACGGTGCCCAACTCCCAGCTGCGCTGGCTCGGGAGCTTCTCCCACGAGATCGCCCGGGACCAGACCCTGGGACTTCAGGCCTACCTGGAGCGGGCGATGGACTACCCCGACGTGGGGTTCACCGACCAGAACCGCTGGTGGCTCACGGCCCGGTACACGGGGCTCTTTCTCCAGCAGAACCTGACGCTGTCGCTCTTTGCCTTCTACTCGCCCACCGAGGACGACGCCTACCTGCGGCCCAAGGCGAGCTACAAGGTCTCGGACGAGGTCCTGGTGACCGTGGGAGGGAACGTCTTCCTGGGCGCCCACGACGACACGTTCTTCGGGCAGTTCGAGGACAACACCAACGTCTACGCGCGGGTGAGGTACAGTTTCTAGGGCTGGGAGGCTGGGAAGCTAGGAAGCTGGGAGGCTAGGCGGCTATTTGTCCGGTGGCAAACGCCCTCCGGAGAGGGGGCCTGCTGGAGCGCCGGGCGTGGCTACGACAGTGGCCGGATGCCGCACTCACGCACGGCCGGGAACAAGCCCCATGCCCTGGCAACTTCCTTGTGCGCCTCTATTGGCGCCGGGTTGACAGGAATCGGCCGCGGCGGGCCGCCCGGTGGCCACGTGGGCGCCGGGCGGCCCGGTGGCTTTCCGTGTCCCGGAATCTGGTTCCCGCTACGGCTCCCCCGCCTTCACCCGCAGGGTCCGGAGCCGGTTCAGGGCGGCGACCAACTCGAACCGGCGGAACCCGGCCAGGTCGCCCAGGGGCCGGTCGGTGAGGGCGTCGAGCCCGCGGTCGTCCACCTCGGCCTCGATCCGGTCCAGGATCTCGGCCAGGGTCCGCCGGCCGTCGGCGAGGGCCCGCACCCGAAGGAGCGCGGCCCCGATAGCCCGGAGCTGGCCCGGGTGCACGAGCTGCTCCACGGCCGAGACGTCGATCTCCTCGGTGCCGAAGAGTACCGTCTTCACCCCCCGGCTCCGCACGCTCTCCTCTCGGCGGCCCCGGCTCGGATCGAGGCTCGCGCCCAGGGGCCGCCGGTGCGTCACCGCCCCGAACCCCGGGCCACCCTCGGGCCGCCGCTCGGCCCGGTACCGCTCGGCGATCTCCCGGGCCCGGGCGGTCACGTCCACGGGCCGGTAGGCGTCCATCGCGATCACGGTGTCGGCCACGTCGAAGTAGTCCCCGCTTCCGCCCATCACGAGCACCGTGGACACCCCCCGCTCGGTCCAGAGCTGGCGCACCTTGTCCACGAACGGGGTGATCGGCTCCTTTTCCTTGGCGATGAGTTCCTGCATCCGGTGGTCCCGGATCATGAAATTCGTGGCCGAGGTGTCCTCGTCCACCAGGAGCACCCGCGCCCCGGCCTCCAGGGCCTCCAGGATGTTGGCCGCCTGGGAGGTGGAGCCCGACGCGTCCTGGGTGGAGAACGCGGCGGTGTCCACGCCGCCGGGCAGGTTCGAGATGAACGGCCGGATGTCCACCCCGGCCACGGCCCGGCCGTCCTCCGACCGGATCTTCACGGCCGAGGCATCGGTCACCACGAACTCCCGGCCGTCCCCCGGCCGGTGGTTGTACACCCCGAGTTCCAGGGCCTCCAGGAGCGTGCTCTTGCCGTGGAACCCGCCCCCCACGATCAGGGTGATGCCCCGGGGGACGCCCATCCCGGCGATCCGGCCCCGGTTGGGCAACTCCACCTCCACCCGCAGGCTCGGGGGGCTTTCGAACGGCACCGCCCCCCGCTCCAGGGGCCGGGGGTCCACCCCGCTCCGCCGCGGCAGAACGCTCCCGTCGGCCACGAACGCCACGAGGCCCAGCTCCGGGAGAAGACCTCGGAGGGCCTCGGCGTCCTCGTTGGTTTCGGCCGCCGCCCGGACCTCCCGCGGGTCGAGGCTCCGGAACCGAAGCGCCCGGTCCACCACCCGGGGCACCGCGTCGCACAGGAGTTCCGCCGCGGCCCGGCCCAGGATCCGCCTCCCCCGCGCCGGAAGCCCCAGGAAAAACCGGACCTCCAGTTCCCCGCCGCGCACCTGGGCCGCCGTGGTCCGAAGAACCTCCTGACCGGGCGCGTCGATGTCGATCTTGCCGCTCTTCCCCGACCCCGCGTGCGTCGAGGCCCGGCGGGCCTCGGCCGCGAACCGCCGGGCGAGGAGATGGCAAACCCCGAGGGTGCGCGGCTCCGAGGAAAACAGGTCCGGCGGGAACCCGGCCGCATCGAGGGGAAGCCGCACCCGAAGCCGGCTCGGCGCCGCGAAGGGGTCGCCCTGGACGTGGTCCACGGTCAGGCGGAAGTCCCCGAAATCGTAAGAGCCTTTGATGTCCTTGTAGGCGGGGTACGGCCCGTTGTCGAGCCGCAGCAGGATCCTGCGCAGGTCTTCCTGGCTCGGCATGGGGAACCCTCTAGTTTCGCCGGAAAAGCGGGGAAGCCAAAAAGCGGGGGAATCAGTCCAGGGTGAACTCCCGGATCCCGAGGAAGTGCCCCGTGCCGGTCACGTAGTCCAACTCGGCCCGCACCAGGGCGGTGTGGCCGTCCTCGATCTCCAGGAACCGCCGGAACAACGCCTTGGCCTCGGGATCGTCCACCCCGTCCACGAGCTGGCGGTAGTGGGCGCTCACCTCCTCCTCGAGCCGAAGGGACTCCTCCAGGTGGCCCAGGCCGTAGCTGCGGTCGGGGTGGCCCTTGGCCTCGGCCAGGCGCCTTTTCCCCTCCTGGAGCCAGTCGCGACGGGGAACGGCCGACTCGACCTCCGTGGGGCCGATGGCACCCGTGGAGAGCCACTGCTCCCGCTTGTGCTCCAGATACTCCACGTGCCGGGCCTCCTCCGCGGCCATGAGGCCGAAGAACTCCCGAGCTTCCCCTTCCGGGACCCCCTCCCGCGCCTTCTCGTAATGGGCCTGGACCTTCCGTTCGAACGCGAGCGCCGAGGCCAGGGCTTCTTCGATGGTCATGGTGTGTCCTCCCGGGGGATCCGCTCCACCTTCCGTTGTTGGGGGAAACTAGACGCGCCAGGCCGTTGCGTCAAGCGCACGAAACATCGCCACCGTTGCCCTCGACCACCAAGGTTGGTAGCGTGAGTCAGGACCGCCCGTGACGGGAGGATGGCCCGTATGGATCGAAAATTCATCCACTTCCGCCCCACCGAGGCCCGGATCGATCTCGGCGCCGTCGTCCACAACGTGCGGGTGCTCGGGGCGCTCACGCCCGCCGGCACGGCGTTCATGGCCGTGGTCAAGGCCGACGCCTACGGCCACGGAGCCGTTCCCGTGGCCCGGGCGGCCCGGGACGCGGGCGCTTCGTGGTTCGGGGTGGCGCTTTTGGAGGAGGCGCTGGAACTCCGGGGGGCGGGGCTTTCGGAGCCGGTCCTGGTGCTCGGGGCCGTGCCGGCCTCCGCCGCCCCGGCGGCGGTCGGGGCGGACGTGCGGCTCGCGCTGTTCGACCCGGACCTGGCCCGGGCCCTGGACGCGGCCGCGCGGGAGCGGGGGCGTCCGGCCAGGGTGCACCTCAAGATCGACACGGGGATGGGCCGGGTGGGGGTGCGGCCCGAGGATCTCGCCGCGTTCTTGGATCTCTTGGGGACGCTCCCCGGGGTCGAGGTGGAGGGGGTGTTCACCCATTTCGCCACGGCCGACGAGACCGACCTCTCGTTCGCGCGGGACCAGTTGGAGCGGTTCCACCGGTGCCTGGAACTTCTCTCCCACCGGGGCGTCCGCCCCCGGATCCGTCACGCGGCGAACACGGCCGGCATCCTGGCGCTGCCCGAGTCCCACCTGGACCTCGTGCGGGCCGGGATCGGGCTCTACGGGATCTACCCCTCGGCCGAGGTGGTGCGCTCGGCCGACCTCCGGCCGGTGCTCCGCTGGACCACCCGGATCGCCCACCTAAAGGACGTGCCCGCCGGGACCCCCCTCTCCTACGGCCGCACCCACGTGACCCCCGGCCCCCGGCGGATCGCCACGCTGCCCGTGGGATACGGGGACGGCTACCCCCGGCTCCTCTCGAACCGCGGAGCGGTGCTGGTGCGGGGCCGCCGCGCCCCCGTCGTCGGCCGGGTGTGCATGGACATGATCCTGGTGGACGTGACCGGGGTGCCCGGCGCGGAACTCGGAGACGAAGCGGTGCTCCTGGGCCGGCAGGGGGAGGAGGAGATCCCGGCCGACGAACTCGCCCGCCTCACCGGAACGATCCCCTACGAGATCACCTGCAACGTGGGGAAACGGGTGCCGAGGCGGCTGGGAGGCTGGGAAGCTGGGAGGCTAGGAAGCTAGGAGGCTGGGAAACTGTC
>CAZUYO010000003.1:0-17260 GCA_964624725.1 uncultured Thermodesulfobacteriota bacterium | reverse complement strand
GCCGCCCAGCCAAACCTACTCCTTCGTCACCTCGGCGTCCTCGAGCATGAGGGCGTAGCGGTAGCCGAAGCCGAAGTCCTTGTCGGTCGCCACCGTGCCCCGCACGAGCACGGTGTCGCCGACGCTCGCCCGGGCCTGGGTGGTGACCGTGAGATCGTTCGCGCCCTCGGCGCCCGTGCCGTCGCGCAGGTGGATCCAGTTCCGGCCCATGATGCCGGCGTTGAACTTGACGACCTTCCCCCGCACCACCACCTGCTGGCCGGCCAGGTCCGCCTTCTGGGCGAAGAGTTCCTCCACGGTGTGCCCCCCCTCGGCTTTGCGGATGCCCGTGAGGTCCACGTCGGCGGCCATTTTCGCCCGGGAGGCGGCGCCGGTCTGGGGGGCGGCCGCCGCGGCCATGTCCTGGCCCGCCGGCACGATGGCCGAGGAGAAGTAGAGCATCTCGAAGGTCCGGTCCAGGGTCTTGCTGTGGTAACCCGGCATGGGCATGGGGTTTTGCACCACCACCTCCTGGCCCACCTCCACCCGGACCTGGGGGGCGGCCGCCCACACCTCGCCCTGGGGCGTCTTGACCTTGACGTAGGTGTAGCCGCCGGTGTCCATGGTTTCGAGCACCGGCCCGGCCATCGGGCCGGACGCCGGAGCCGGGGCCGGTGCCGGGGCGGCCTCGGTCTGGGCCTGGGGTTCGGCCGGTTTGGCCGGCTCCTGGGTGGCGACGGGGGACGGGGACTGGCTGCTGCAGGCGGCAAGCCCTGCGGCAAGGGCGAGGGTCCAGATTCGGTTCACGGCATGCTCCCGGGTCGTGGGGAAACGAAAAACGGGCCAACGGCCCGGGAGGGTATCACACCCGGATCCAAAACCCCATAAGAGGGGGATTAAAATCCGTTTCGGCCGCCTGGGCGTTCAGGCGTGCCCGGCCCGGGCGAGAACGGGCTTCGGGTCCACGGCCGAAAGCTCCAGGGCGGCAGCCGCGAGCGGCAGGCCCGCCGCCAGGGTCAGGAGCTGGGTCACGTACACCACCGGGATCGTGAACCCCAGGTCGCCGGCCATCTCGGGCTGGCGCTCGTCGAGGTTCACCTGGCACAGGGGGCAGGCCACGGCCACCAGGTCCGCGCCCCGGGCCTTGGCGTCCTGGAGCACCCTGGCCGTGAGTTCCTTGGCCCGCTCCACCTGGGGCACCGAGAGGCTCCCGCCGCAGCAGTCGGTCTTGCGCGACCACTCCACCGGCTGGGCCCCCAGGGCCCGCACGATCCGCTCCATCGACCGGGGGTTTTCGGGGTCGGGGGCCCCCGTGATCCGGGCCGGCCGGGTGAGAAGGCACCCGTAGTAGCAGGCCACCTTGAGGCCCGCCAGCGGCCGCCGGGGCTCGAACCCGTCGCCCGCGACCCGGCGTTCCAGCAGATCGAGGGCGCTCTCCACGTCCACGGTGTCCCGGTACTCGTACCGCATCCAGTCGTCCACCCGCACGGCCAGGGCGCCGTCGTCCCGGTACTCGGCCAGGGCCGCCTTGAACCGGCCGTAGCAGGCCGCGCAGGGCGCCACCACGCGGTCGAGGCCCATCCGTTCGATCAGCGCGAGGTTCCGAAGGGGCAGGGCCGCGGCGAGAAAGGCGTCGGTGCCGTGGGCCGGGGTGGTGCCGCAGCAGGTCCAGCCCGGGGGCTCCACGAGCTCCACGCCCAGGTGCTGGGCCGCGGCCCGAAAGGACCGGTCGTAGGCCCGGCCGGTGGCGTGCAGCGAGCACCCGGGGTAGTACGCCACCCGGTTCGGGGCGGTGCCCACCCAGGGCGGCTGCCGGGACGGGCGAGCCACCTCGGGCAGGAGCCGGATCTTGCCCTTCCGGATCATGCGAAGCCCCATCGGCAGGTCTCGCAGGGGCTGTAGCTCCCGCAGGTTCAACTCCCCGATGAGCCCCAGCTCGTACACCCGGCCGAGGGTCTTCACCTGGCGCATGAACGCCTTGTAGAACCGGGCCACCTCGGGCACCGAGGGCCGGTCCAGGGTCTCCTGCCGGAACCGGTCGAGGATCGTGGGCAGGTCGATCCCCTGGGGGCACCGGGTGACGCAGGTCTGGCACGAGGCGCACAGCCACACCGTGCGGCTTCGGGCCACGGAGGCGTCGCCGTCCTGGATGGCCCGGAGGACCTCGCTCGGCAGCAGATCGAAGTGCTCGGCCATGGGGCACCCGGCCGAGCACCGCTGGCACTGGTAGCACAGGTAGGCGTTCTCGCCGGTGGACTGCTCCACCTTCCGGGCCAGGGCGTCGTGGGTCTGAAGCGCGTTCATGGGGCACCTTCCGGGGTCTTCGGTGTCCGGTTCCCGGTCTGCGGCGGGCAGGCGGTTCACCCGCCGGCGTGGGCCGCGTCGGGCAGGGGTTGGGGCCGGGGAAGGAGCCCGGCGCCCTCCACGATGGGCCGCACGGCCTCCTCCCACTCGATGGCCATGATGTGGACACCGGCCACGCCGGGGATCTCCCGGACCTGCTGGATCTGTTCGATGCAGATCCGGATCCCCTCGGCCCGAAACGCCTTCGAACGCTCGGCCTTGTCGTCGATGCCCTGGCCCGCCGCCACCATCCGCTCGACGATCTCGTCGGGGACGTCCATGCCCGGCACCTGGTCGCGCATGTACTTGGCCATGCCGGGTCCCTTCAGGGGGCTCAGGCCCGCGAGCACGTACACCTTGTCCAGGAGCCCCAGATCCCCCAGCCGGGCCATGAACTCCCGGAACCGGGCCATGTTGTAGATGCACTGGGTCTGGATGAACCGGGCCCCCGCCTTCACCTTCTTGGCCACCCGGAACGGCCGGTAGGGGTACGGCTCGGCGAAGGGGTTCTCGGCCGCGCCCAGGAAGAACCGGGGCGGCGCCCCCTCCACCTCCTCGCCGTTGGCGAACACCCCGCGCTCGCCCATGTCGGCCATGATCTTCAGCAGCTGGATCGAGTCGATGTCCCACACGTTCTTGGCGCCGGGGTGGTTCCCGAAGGTCTGGTGGTCGCCCGACAGGCACAGGAGGTTCCTGAGCCCCAGGGCCCAGGCCCCCAGGAGGTCGGCCTGGATGGCCAGGCGGTTGCGGTCGCGGCAGGTCATCTGCACCACCGGCTCCACCCCGGCCTGCCGCGCGAGCAGGGCCGCGGCGATGGACGACATCCGGACCACCGCCGTCTGGTTGTCGGTGATGTTCACGGCGTCGGCCACCCCCCGGAGCAGGTCCGCCTTGCGCCGGATCACCTCGGGGTCGGCGCCCTTGGGCGGCCCGAGCTCGGCCGTGACGGCGAACCCGCCGGACGTGAGCACCCGCTCCAGATTGCTTCGGCTGTCGGCGTCGGACATGGTACGACTCCTTTGGAGGCTGGAAAGCTGGAAAGCCGGAAGGCTGGAAAGCCTAAAGCCTCCGGCCCTCTTCGCCGCCGTACCGGGCGGCGCGCGATCTGCCCACCGGGCCGGGCTACACAGCCTGCCGGGCCGGTTCGGCCTCCGGCTCGGCCGGGGGGCCCCGCCGGAGGTCTTCCCGCACGATGCGGCCCGGTCCCCCGCTGGGGCCGGCGGACCAGTCCTTGGGCGGCTGGATCTCGGCCAGCCGGTCCAGGTGGCCCAGGGCCTCCATGCGCTCGTAGATGAGGTGCCAGGCGCAGGGGGTGTCGGGGCTGACCTCGCATTTCCCCCCCTGGGACCCGCCGCAGGGGCCGTTCAGAAGGCTCTTGGAGCACCGGGCCACCGGGCAGATGCCGTCGGTGAGCCCGAGCACGCAGTCCCCGCACCCCTCGCAGCGGGCCTCCCAGACCCCGTGTTCGGTGGGGAGGCCGTAGAACTTGGTGTTGAGCCCCGGCACCACCCGGAACTGGGGGAACCGCTCCACCACGGCCTGCACCCCCACCCCGCAGGCGAGGCTCACCACGCAGTCGGCCCCCTCCATCTCGGGCCGGGCCGCGTCCAGGTACTCCCACTCGCACTGGCGCTGGATCACCCCGTGGGTGGCCTCGAGCTCCCGGCCCTGGAGCCGGGCCCGCATCCGCAGGGACGAGGCCAGGATCTCGGCCTCCTTCTCCCCGCCGGCGAAGCACACGGTCACACAGGTGCCGCACCCCATCACGGCCACCCGCCGGGCCCCGTCGGTCAGCGCCAGGATCTCGTCGAGGGGTTTCTGCTCGGCCACGATCATGCCCGCACCTCCGCTTCCGGCGCTTCGGCCGGCCGCGCGGCCGGCGGTTCGGCGCCCTTCAGGGGATTCGGGCCCAGCGCCCGCACGTGCTCGGTCATCTCCGTGCAGATCTCCGCAAACCGCTGGGCCTGGGCCGACGAGAGGTTGTACATCCGCACCCTCTCGCCCCCGATCCCGATCTCGTCCAAGAGCCCGGCGATGTACCGGACCCGCCGCTTCGCGTTCGTATTACCTTCCAGGTAATGGCAGTCGCCCTCCAGTCACCCGGCCACGAACGCGCCGTCGGCGCCCCGCTCGAAGGCGTCGAGCACGTGGGCCACGTCGAGCTTGCCCGTGCAGGGGAGCCGCACCACCCGGATGCCCTCGGGGTAGCGAAGCCGCATGGCCCCGGCCAGGTCGGCCGCGCCGTAGGCGCAGTGGTGGCAACAGAACGCGACGATCCTGGGTTCGAACTCTTCCGCCATGGTGTCTCCTCCACGAGAGGGGGACTCTTGCGTCGCGGGCTCAGCAGCCGCCCGGGGCCGCGGCCTCGTCCTTGGCGCCCCGGTACCAGGTGTCGGCCCCGAGGAGGGCGTCCACCGCGGCGAGCACCTGGTCGTCGGCGTAGTGGGCGAGCTGGATCGCCTTGGCCGGGCACTCCCCGGCGCACACCCCACAGCCGTGGCAGGTGGCCGGCTCGATGTAGGCGGCCCCCCGGATGCCCCCGGCGCCCAGGAGGTCGGGCCGGATCTTCGGCACCTCGTAGGGGCACACCCGCACGCAGGTGAGGCACCCGGCACACCGCTCGGCCACCACCTCGGCCACCACGCCCTCGCTCTCCACGTGCTCCTTGGCGAGCACGGTGGCCGCCCGGGCGGCCGCGGCCTGGGCCTGGGCCACCGACTCGGCCAGGAGCTTGGGGTAGTGGACGAGCCCGGCCAGGTAGAGCCCCCTCGTCTGGAAGTCCACGGGCCGCAGCTTCACGTGGGCCTCCAGCAGGAACCCGTCGGCGTCCAGGGGCACCTTGAGCCGGGTCGCGAGCTCCCCCAGGTCGGCGTGGGGCACGGTGGGCTCGGCCAGCACGAGGAGCTCCGGGGCGAGCCGGACCTCCCGGCCGGTGGCCGCGTCGCGGTACCACACCCGCACCGTGCCGTCGCCCGTGGCCACCTGGGGGGGTTCCTCTTCCGGGTAGCGCCGGAACACGACCCCGCGGCGCCGGGCCTCGGTGTAGAGCCGCTCCTTGAACCCGTAGGTGCGGATGTCCTTGTAGAGCACGGTCACCCGGGCCCGGGGCCGGAGCTCCTTAAGAATCAGGGCGTTCTTGATCGCCGTGGTGCAACAGGTGCGGGCGCAGAACCGCTGGGCCGGCCCGACGCACAGCACCATGACCACGTCCTCGGGGATCGACCGGCGGGCGATGGGCAGGTCCAGGTCGTGGCCGTTGCCCGAGGCCTTGTGGAACAGGAACTCCTCGAAGTCGAGGCCCGTGACGATGTCCGGGTGCTCCCCCAGCCCCAGCTCGGGCCCCCGGTACTCCCGGGCGCCGGTGGCCACCACCACGGCCCCGTGCTCCACCACGTCGGTGTCGCCCGAGCGGTGGCGGAGCCGGCTCGTGAAGTTCCCGGTGAACCCCGAGAGTTCCAGGAGTTCCGTGTCGAAATGGACCCGGATGTTCGGGTGCTGGAGCACCCGGCGCACCCGGTCCTCCAGGTACTCCCGGGGGCTTCGGCCGGTCTCCAGGAACCGCACCCGGCGGAGGTTCCCGCCGAGCTCCCCCGTGCGCTCCACCAGGTGGACCGGAAACCCCTGGTCCGCGAGGTCCAGGGCCGCGGCCATGCCGGCCGCCCCGCCCCCGAGCACCAGGGCCTGGCGCTTCACGGGGTACTTGAGGCTCCGGACCGGCTTGAGCCGGGTGGCCCGGGCCACGGCCGCCCGCACGAGATCCATGGCCTTGCGGGTCGCCCCCTCCCAGTCGCCGGCGTGGACCCAGGAGCACTGGTTGCGGATGTTCGCCATCTCGAACAGCATGGGATTGAGGCCCGCCGCCCGGACCGCGTCCTGGAACAGGGGCTCGTGGGTCCGGGGGCTGCACGAGGCCACCACCACGCGGTTCAGGTTCTTCTCCTTCACCGTCTCGGTGATGTGGGCCACCGTGTCCTGGCTGCAGGTGTAGAGGTTCGCCTCGGCGTGGGCCACCCCGGGAAGGCCGGCCGCGTACTCGGCCACCCCGGGCACGTCGAGAAACCCGCCGATATTCGACCCGCAGTGGCACACGAACACCCCCACCCGGGGCTCCTCGCCGGTCACGTCCCGTTCGGGCGGGTACTCGGGCTCCCGGGTCAGGGTGCCCCGGGCCCCGGCCAGGAGGCTCCCGGCCCGGGAGGCCGCCCCGGAGGCCTCGACCACGGTCTCGGGGATGTCCTTGGGCTCCCGGAACGGCCCGGCCACGTAGATGCCCGGCCGGGACGCCTCCAGGGGCTTGAAGAGCGTGGTGCGGCAGAACCCGTGGTCGTCCACCTCGATCCCGAGCCGTCGGGCCAGATCCCGCACCGAGGCCGAGATCTCCATGCCCACCGACAGGACCACCAGGTCGAACCGCTCCTCCCGGATCTGCCGGCCCCGGACGTACCGCACCAGGAGGTCGCCGGTCGCGGGGTCCTCCACCAGCCGCGACACCCGGCAGCGCTCGTAGCGCACGCCGTACTCCTCCCGGGCCCGGCGGTAGTAGCCGTCGTAGCCCTTGGAGAACGACCGGGTGTCCATGAAGAACACGGCCACCTCGGTGCCCGGCTCGTGCTCCTTGACCATCACGGCCTCTTTGGCCGCGTACATGCAGCACACGCTGGAGCAGTAGTCGTGGTTCTGGTCCCGGGACCCCACGCACTGGAGGAACGCCACCTTCTCCGGCACCTTGCCGTCCCCGGGGCGCTTCACGTGGCCCCGGGTGGGCCCCGAGGCCGAGAGCATCCGTTCGAGCTGGAGCGAGGTGACCACGTTCGCGAACCGCCCCAGGCCGTACTCCTGGCTCAGACGCGCGTCGTAGGCCTCGTACCCGGGGGCGAGCACGACGGCCCCGACCCGGAGCTCCTCGACCCGCTCCACCTCGTCGTGGTCCACGGCCTGGGCTTTGCACGCCTCGACGCAGGCGTAGCACTCGGAGCACACCCCGCAGCTCAGGCACCGCTCCGCCTCCTGGCGGGCCTCCTCCTCGGTGTACCCCAGGCTCACCTCGTCGAACCCCCGCACCCGTTCGGCCGCTTCCCGGGCGCGCACGTGCACCCGCCGGCCCTTCCGGATCTCGTCCCGGGCCATCCGGTCGCGCAGCTCCTCATCGGAGAGCTCCGCCACCGGCAGCCGCTCCTTGGGCGCGGGTTTCACCGGCTCGCCCCGGAGGTAGGCGTGGATGCCCCGGGCCGCCCGGTGCCCCGAGGCCACGGCCTCGATCACGAAGGCCGTGCCGGTGGTGGTGTCCCCGGCGGCGAACAGCCCCGGCCGGGCCGTGGCCCCGGTCTCGGGGTCGGCCACCACGGTGTTCTGCCGGGTGATCTCCACCCCGGTGTCCGGGGGCAGGAACGCGAGCCCCGCCCGCTGGCCCACCGAGAAGATCACCGTGTCGCACTCCACCTCGAACTCCGAGCCGGGCACGGGCACCGGCCGGCGCCGGCCGGTCTCGTCGGGCTCGCCCGGGGCCATCCGCTGGAACCGCACGGCCCGGACCCGGCCGTCGGGTCCGGCCAGGATCTCCACCGGGTTCGAGTGAAACGTGAACGAGACCCCCTCCTCCTCGGCGTGGAGGATCTCGAGGGGATGGGCCGAGGCCTCCTCCCGGGAGCGGCGGTAGTGCACGGCCACCTCGGCGCCCAGGCGCACCGCGGTGCGGGCGCAGTCCATGGCCACGTCGCCCGCGCCGATCACCACGGCCCGCCGGCCGATCGGGGGCGGGTTTCCGAGCCGCACGTCCCGCAGGAACGAGGTGTTCGTGAGCACCCCGGGCAGGTCGTTCCCCGGGATGGGGAGCCGGACCCCCTCGTGGGCCCCCACGGCCACGAGCACCGCCTGATACCCGTCGGCGAAGAGGTCCTCCACGTTCCCCACGGGGTGGTTGAGCCGGAGGTCCACCCCCAGGTCCACGATCTCCTGGATCTCCCGCTCGATGATGGCGGCCGGCAGGCGGTACTCGGGGACCCCCACCCGAAGCATGCCGCCCGCCACGGGCAGCGCCTCGAACACCGTGACGGGGTAGCCTTCGAGCACCAGGTCCCTCGCGGCCGTGAGGCCGCAGGGCCCGGCGCCGATGACGGCGATACGTTCGTCGAACCGGCGGGGGGCGGGTTCGGGGGGCTCGTAGGGCCGGGCGTAGGCCCAGTCGGCCACGAACCGCTTCAGGGCCCGGATGTCCAGGGCCTCGTCCACCCGGGCCCGGGTGCAGGCGTCCTCGCAGCGGTGGTTGCAGATGCGGCCGCAGATCCCGGGGAAGGGGTTGTCGAGCTTGATGGTCCGGAACGCGGCCTCGTAGTCCCCCGCCCGGATGTGGGCGATGTACCCCTGGGCCCGCTGGCCCGCCGGGCAGGCGTGGCGGCAGGGGCTCACGCCCCGCTTTTCCACGGCGAACGCGTTGGGCACCGCCTGGGGGTAGAGCTTGTGGATGGCCTTCCGGGTGGAGAGCCCCTCGTCGAAGGGGTTCGGAAGGGAGACCGGGCAGACCTTCTCGCAGTCGCCGCAGGCCGTGCACCGGTCCTCCCGCACGTACCGGGGCCGGCGCCGCAGCTTCACCCGGAAGTCGCCGGCGTGGCCCTCCAGGGCCAGCACGTCGGCGTTGGTGAGCACGTCGATGTTGAGGTGCCGGCCGGCGTCCACCAGCTTCGGGCTGATGGTGCACATGGCGCAGTCGTTCGTGGGGAACGTCTTGTCCAGCTGCGCCATGTGGCCGCCGATGGCGGAGCGCTGCTCCGCCAGGTACACCTTGAACCCGGCCTCGGCGAGGTCGAGGCTCGCCTGGATCCCGCCGATGCCGCCCCCCACCACGAGTACCGCGCCGGTCAGACCGGCGCCCCCGGACGCCTGAGCCATGAGCGAACCCCTCGAAACGGCTGGAAACGGATCGCGCCGGGGGGCGAACCCTGTTCGCACCCCGAAGGAAACGGGCGACCGGTCGGGCCGCCCGGCGCGTTTTCCCTACACCTGCTTCGTGACCAGGGCGTACTCGGGAACCCCCTGGGGCTCGGCCTCCCAGGCGGCCTCGAGGGCGGCCTTCTGGTCGAGCACCGTGAGCACCATGTTCTGGATCATGTCGCTCGTATAGTCGGTGGTGATCAGGTCGTCGGCCATGTCCAGGATCTCGATGCCCTCCTGGTAGCCGGTGCGGTACACGAGGTAGCTGGGCATCGGCAGCACCAGGATCACGCTGGTGCGGGTGGTCCGGAAGTCTTCCTGGATGAGCTCCAGGAGCCCGGTGCCGTCCTCCTCCAGGTACGGGAACGTGGTGTGCAGGAGCACGAGGCTCGGCCGCTTCTGGAGCACCTTGTCCCGGCACCCCGCCACCTGGGTCACCTCGTCGATCCGCAGGTCCGGCCGGGCCTCGGTCAGGATCCGCCGAAGGCTCTTCACCCGGCCGCGATCGGTGTCGATGATCATGACGTCGGTGTGGCGTTCCATGGCTGACCTCCTTCGGGGATCGTCCCCCGTGCGGGTTTGCCCATGGAGATAGCAACCCGTGTGCCAACGCCACAACATCTCATTATTTCTATGGTTTTCCACCTAAATGCCGGCTGCCCCGCGGACGACGCGGGGCGAAACGGGGCAAACTGCCCCGCCGATTCCGGCGGGGGCGGGGGCCTCCCGGGCAAACACCCCGCAAGTTGCCGTTTTCCGAGCGATTTCCGGAACGTCCCTCCGTGGGGCAATCCGCCCCACGGAGGGGCGGGCGAAAGCCGTGGCGGGGCAATGCGCCCCACGGGCTCGACAGCGCCGGGTTCTCTGGCACCCTCCGAAGGGTGCGGCGGCCCGCGGGGCGGCCCGCAGGGAAAACCAGAACCTTCGCCCCTGACGCCGGTCGCCGTGCCCAGGGGTAGAAGCGGGGGGGCCGGCGACCGTAGACCGGCGACCGAGGCCATGTGCCGAAGGAGGTGCCCATGCGATGGATCCTGTTCCTACTCGCCCTCCTGTGGGTGGCCGCGGGCGCCGCCCTGGTGCTCGACACCGCGAGGGTGCGGGCGTGGTACGAGCGCGTCGCGCCCCGGGAGCGGTTCGGGGTGTTCGGGGGGATGGCGGCGGCCGTGGGCGGGGTGCTGGTGGTGGGGGCGTTCGTCGGGGAGGCCGGGTTCTGGTGGCCGTTCCTGCTGGGGCTCGCCGCCCTCGGGAAGGGGGTGGTTCTCCTGCGGGCCCCGGGCCGGGCCGAGGCCGCCCTTCGGTGGTGGACCCGGGAGGCCGACGAGCGCACCTGCCGGGCGCTCGGTCTGCTAGTCTACACCCTGGGCGCGGCCCTCCTGGGGTCCCTGCTCTGAGGGGGAAACCGCGAGGGACGAGATTCACACGGGCCGGGTGGGAACACCGTGCGGCCCCCTGGTGAGGCGTTCCCGAGATCTCGTGGTTTTTCCAAGGGGTGGGGCTGGGGCCCCCTCCTTCGCTGAACGGCCTCGCAGGGGCCGCTCCCCTGGCGCCGGGCGGCCCGAGCTGCTCGGCCGTCGCGCTTCGTCGGACCCCCCAGCCCCAGCGCCGCGATTTGCATACCGTTTTGGGAGACGGAACACTCCATCGCCGCACCTCCTTCCCCTGGATCGTTTTCGGACGTTCCGGACCTCCCGCCACCGGCGCCCCGGTCCACCGGCCGTTCAACGGCGCGCACAGGGGCGGCGGTCGGGCGCCTCCCTCCCCGCCGGCCAAAGCCACTCCCCTCCGCCCCCGGCGATCGCGCCCTGCAGCTTGGCACGGTCCTCCCCCCCGCGAGTTCTTCGTGCCTTGACGTAATTTGTAGGACGTTCTACTTTTGCCGGCATCCCCCTTCCCGGAGGCGCGAGATGGAGATCAGGGTCAGCCTGCGAGAGGCGAATCAGCATTTTTCCCGCTACGTGCGGTCCGTAGAGCAAGGAAACGTGGTCGTGATCACCCGCAGGGGCCGGCCGGTCGCCCGGCTGGTGGCCGAATCCCAGGCGAAGCCGCTGACGCCGGAGCAGCAGGAGGCCCGGGCGAGAACGAGAGCCCGGATGCGCAGAGGATACTCGCTGGGAGGGGATCGGATCGACCGGGGGGAGCTCCATGAGCGCTGAACGGGTCAGCCTCGACACGAACATCCTGGTCTACGCGGTCGACCGGGATGCGGGGGAGCGCCACGAGCGGGCCGCCGAACTGGTGGACCAGGCCGTCGAGTGGGATTGCGTGCTCCCCCTCCAGGCCCTGTGTGAATTCTTTGCGGCGGCAACCCGAAAGGGAAAGATGCCCGTGGAGCATGCCGAGGCCCAGGTCCGGGACTGGATGATCCTGTTTCCGGTGGTCTCCAGCGACCCGTCAGATCTCTCCCGGGCCATGGCAGCGGTCGCCCGGCACAGCCTTTCGTTTTGGGATGCCCTTTTGTGGGCCACCGTACGAAGGGCCGGAGTTCGCATCCTGTACACGGAGAACTTCCAGGGGGGCCGGGAACTCGGCGGGGTCCAGTTTGTGAACCCGTTCGCGGCGCCGGAACGCGTCTGACGTCCGGGAGCTTCTTCACGCCGCACCGAGCGCCCGAACCTCCAGGTGGGGGCACACGGCCCGGAACCGTTCCGCCGTTTCGGGATGGCAGGTGAAAAAGAGGATCTGGACGTCCCGGGCAAGGTCCGCGATGGCCTCGCAGGCGGCTTGGGCCCGCTCGGGATCGAAATTCACCAGGATGTCGTCGAACACGAGCGGCAGGGGCTCGGTCCCCTGGAGGAACCGCCGCACGAACCCGAACCGGATGGACAGATAGAGCTGCTCCGCCGTGCCCCGGCTGAGCTCCTCGGGCCGGCGGGCCGTGCCGTCGGCCGCGAGGGCCCACAGCGCGCCGGGTTCGGAAAGGGGGGCCCGGATGCCGGTGTACCGCCCCCGGGTGAGCCGGGCGAACACCCGCTCGGCCTCCCGGAGCACGGCGGGGCGGTGGGCTTCCTCGTACCGCTCCCGGGCCGTGTCCAGCACGAACTGGGCGAGCCGCAGCCTCGCCCACCGCCGGGCCGCCTCCGCGAGCGCCCCCCTCTCCGCCTCCCACCGCAGCCGCAGGGCCGAGACCTCGTCCCGGCGCTCCAGCTGATCGAGCTCCCGGCGCCGGGCGCCCAGGGCCTGGTTCACCTCGTCGAGGCCGGTCAGGACCTCCGCGAGCCGCCCCTGGGCGTCGGCGGCCGTCTGCCGCCACTCTTCTACACTCCGCTGGGCGAAGGCCGCCCCGGCCCGTTCCAGGGCGCCGGGCCCCAGCAGGGTCCCGAGCTCCGCCTCCCGGGCGCGAAGCTCCCCCTCGAGCTGGAGCCTTCGGCCGTGGGCCTCGGCGAGCCGGCGGAACGCCTCCTCGTCGGCCGCCCCGGCCTGCGCCAGAAGACCGGTAACCTCCCGCTCGATGGCAGCCCGGGCGTCCCGGATCCCCTCGAGCTCCGCCTCGAGGTCGCGGATGCGGTCGTCCAGAGCCGCCGCCCGGTCCCGCGTCGCCCGGGCCTCTTCCAGCGCGTGGACGAGCCGGCCCACCGCGGCGGGCAGATCCTCCCCCGGCCCGGGGTCCCGGCCGAGGCGGCCGAGGAGGACGCGGGCCTCCCCTTCGAACGCCGCGATCTCCTCCCGGAGCGCCCGCAGTTCCTCCCCTCGCGCCTCGACGGCGGCCAGGATCTCCCGGCAGGCCTCCACGCGGGCGATCGCGTCCGGGGCCGCGGTGTCGGTAAGCCCGGCCGGAAGCCCCCGGCGCTCCACCTCGGCCGCCCAGGCCCGCTCCGCGGCGTCGAGACGGGCCCGGGCGGCGGCGACGGCCTCCCGGGCTTCCCGGGCCCTCGCCTCCGCGCGGGCCGCTTCCCCCGCGGCGTCCCGCCAGCGCTCCTCGGCGAGCCGTCGCCCCCGCTCGGCCTCGGCCACCCGCTCGGCCTCGGCGAGGAGCTCCCCCACGGCCTCGGCGAACCCGGAGGCCTCCACCGGCGGCCGGCCGAGGCCCTGGAGCAACCGGTTCAGGGCCCCGACATCCCGGGCCAGTCCCTCCTCCAGCCGGGTCCGTCGCTCCCGCAGGGCCCGCAGGGCGTCGAGGCGGTCCCGCGCCGCCTCCAGCGTCCGCAGCGCCTCCCCGGCCGCTTCGGGCCCCAGGGTCTCCCCGAACCCCTGGTCCCGAAGCCAGGCGGCCCACCGCTCCCGCTCCGCGGCGAGCGCGCGCTCGGCGTCGGCTACGGCGCCCTCGGCCGCTTCCACGGCCCGCTTGGCCCGCTCGGCCTCCGCCTCGGCCTCTTCCAGGGCCGCCCGGAGCGCCCGGACCTCCGATGCCCGCGCGGCCCGCCGGTCCAGCTCGGTCCGCGCCGCCCGCCAGGCCGCCGGGTCCTCGGGATCCCCGATCCCGAAGGCGGCCGCCCCGTCCCGAAGCTCGGCCCCGAGCCGGTCGAGGCGCTTTCGGAGCTCCGCCACCTCGGCGCGGATCTCGTCGCGTCGCCGGGACAGGCGCTCGGCCCTCCCGGCCCCGCGGCGGGCGAGCCAAAACCCGGCCGCCCCGGCAAGCCCCAGCACGGCCGCCAGGACCAGCGCGAGCCCTTCGGCCCGCACCGCGCCCCAGATCCCGAGGGCCGCCCCCAGGAAGAGGAGAGCGGCCGAAAGCCCTCGGCCCGCTCGGCCCGCCGGGGCCGCCAGGAGTTCCTCCAGGTCCGCGAGCCTCGCCTCCTGGCCCCGCAGCCGCTCGTTCAGGCGCTCGTACTCGGCCCGGGCCGCCTCGAGCGCCTCCCACGCCCGACGCCGGTCCTCCCACGGCTCTTCGCCATCCGGGGTTGAGCCCGCCGCGGCCTCCCACTTCGCCCGGGCGGCCCGCGCCCGATCGTCCGCCTCGGCCTGCCGCCCCCGGGCCGCGGCGAGGGCGCGCTCGGCCTCCTCCAGGCGCCGCTCCGCGGCCCGCAACGCCTCCCGGCGCTCGCGGAGAGCCTCGCGCAGGGCCGGCCCCACCGGCGCCGCCGCCAACCGTTCCTCGGTCCAGTCGGGGCCTAGCCCCCGGAGGGTCCGGGCCAGGGCCTCGGCCCCCCGCTCGAGCTCGGCCCCCACCTCCCGGGCCTCCCGCAGGGCGGCCTCCACCGCCTGCTGCTTCGCGTAGAGGGCCTGGATCTCCCGGCGGTCCGGGAACGCCGCCGGCTCCGGCAGCGCCTCCAGGGCCTTCTTCCGGGCCTCCTCCTCCCGTTTGGCCTCCTCCCGGTGCCGGAGGGCTTCGGCCTCCTCCCGCTGGGCCGCGGCCAGGCCGTCCCGGCACGCCGCGAGCTCCCGGCGTACCCGTTCCAGTTCGTCCCGCGCGGCCCGGGAGAGGTCCACGGCCCGCAGGCGCGCCGGGTCGTCCCACCCCGGTCCCAGCCGGGCCGCCTGGTCCCGGAGCCGCCGTCGCCCCGCGGTCACCTCCGCTTCCAGGGTGCCCACCCGCGCCCGGGCCCCGTCGAACCGGGCGAGACCCCGCTCCAGCCCGCGGACCTCGGGCTCGGCCGCGAGAACGGCCTCGTCCCAACGGAGCGCCCGCCGCTCGGCCTGCAACGGGGCGAGGCGTTGGAGCTTGTCCTGCGCCCGCTCGTCGAGGTCCCGGCTCCGCTCCAGGAGCCCCTCGAACCGCCGGAGCCCGTCGGGCGGGAACCCCCGGGTGTCGGGCAGGGCCGCCAACTCCTCCCGGGCCCGCTCCCGGGCCGCCCACGCCGGCCACGCCTTGGTCAGGGATTCCGCCCACGCCAACCGCTCCTGGAGCCGGGCCCGCTCGGCCTCGAGGTCCCGCCGCCGGGCCTCAAGGCGCTCGATCTCGAGGCACAGGCCCTCGTAGGCCTCGGGGTCCCGCCGGGCGTCCCGCAGGGCCGCCGCCAGGTCCTGGAGGGCCCGGAGCCGCCGGGAGATCTCCGGCTTGGAGCCTCTTGGCGTGTAGAGCGCCCGGATCTCGGCCTCGAGCTCGCCCCGCACCGCGGCCAGCCGGCGGGGGCTTTCGCCCATGGCGGCCACGCTCAGGGCCTCGGCCACCTGCTCGTTGGCCAGAGTCTCGAAGCTCTGGAGCTCCTCCAGGCTGAAGGCGAACACGTTCTCGTACACATCGCGGGTGGTGGAACCCACGAGCTTTCGCAGCTCCGCCTCGCCCCCCACCGTGCCGTCCCCGAACCGGACCCGTACGGCACCGCCCCGGGGCCCCTCGAACCGCTCCACCACCACCGGCTCCCCGTTGCGGTCGAACACGAGCCGGCCGCCCTTCGGGACCCCCGGGGGGCAGTCGTAGGGGTTGGCCCGGGACCGGCGGTCGGGGAACCCGAAGAGAACCCGGCGCACAAAGGCGAGAAGCGTGCTCTTCCCCGCCTCGTTGGGCCCCAGAAACAGGCACAGCCCCTCGGGAAGCCCCGCGAGGGTGAGGTCTTTGAGGGCGCCGAACCCCTCGACCCGGATCTCCCGGAGCCGCATCAGTCCCCCTCCTCCGCGAGCCGGTCGAGACACAGGGCCTCGACCTCGTCCAGGAGTTCCGCGAGCTCCCCCTCGTCCGGCTCGTCCAGGATCCGCCGCACCCGGGCCACGCCGTAGAGCTCCGCCAGGCACGCCCGCAGGGGCTCCCACCCCGCCGGGCCGGCCTCCCGGAGCCCCTGGATCACCCGGAGGCACTCCCCGAGGAAATCGTCGCCCTGCCGGCGGCGCTCCACGTCCGCGGCGGGGCGGGTGGCGGGCTCGATCCGCTCGACCCAGACAAAGGGGTCCCGGGCCGCCCCGGCCTCCCGCACCTGTTCGAGGAGCGCCTCCCGGGCGCCCGGCCGGACGAGCTCCCGGTGGAGCGCCCCCCGCCCCCCGAGCTCCACCCGCAGGACCACCGGTCGCCCCCCGGCCTCCTCCCCGACCTCCTCGACGAGCCGGTCCAGGCGGTCCAGGAGATCGGAGACGGTCTCCGCCCCGCCGATCGAGGCGGTGCGCCGGTCCCAGCGCACGGCGTCCAGGGCCGCGAACTCCGGCTCGGCCATGTGCCCGGCCTCGTCCACACGCACCACCCAGGCGCCCCGGGGGCCGGACTCGTTGGGGTGGAGGCCCTGGAGGTTCCCCGGATATCCCACAAAGGGGTCGGCGGGCGAGAGCACCGAGCGGGTGTGGACGTGGCCCAGGGCCCAGTAGTCGAGCCCCGAGGCCCGGAGCTCCTCCAGGGTTCGGGGGGCGTAGACCTCGTGGCCCCCCGCCGGCCCCACCGTGCAGTGGAGCACCCCGATCTGGAAGGGCTCGCCGCCCTCCCGCCGAAACCCCGTCCCGAATCCGGCCCCCACGCTCCGGCGCGGGTAGCTCGCCCCGTGGATCCGGGCCACAGGGTCCCCGTCCTTTTCGAACACCACCGACTCCTCCCGGGGCCCGAACACGTGCACGGTGTCGGGAAGCCGCACGGAGTGGACCCAGGAGTCGAGGGGGTCGTGGTTCCCGTGGGCCACGTAGACCCGGATGCCCGCCTCGGCCAGGCGGCGCACCCCGTCCCGGAACGCGAGCTGGGCCCGCAGGCTCCGGTCGGCCGCGTTGTAGAGATCTCCGGCCACGAGGAGGAAGTCCACCCGGCGCCCCAGGCACAGGTCGACCAGGTTCCCCCACGCCCGGAACGTGGCCTCCCGGAGCGTCTCGAACACGAAGTCGTGCTCCTCCGGGAGCCCGGAGAACCCCCGGAACGGGGCGTCCAGGTGGAGGTCTGCCGCATGGACGAACGTGAAGGCGCGCATCCCTGTTCCTGTTAGGCGGCGGGGCGGCCGGGCGGTTTGGCGCCCCCAACCGTGCCCCCGACGGGGGACGTCTCCCTCGCGAAAAACAGCGGCCACGGTCCCCTGTGGCGGCGGGGTTCCGTGGCCGTTCCGTTTCTCCCGGTGGTTCTCCCAAGCATCCTGCCCCTCCTTCCCGGCCCACATCATACGGACCCGGCCGGCCGGGGAGCAACCCGCACGCTTCCCCCCGCCGTGCGCCTCTGCTATAAACACCGACT
>CAZUYO010000002.1:22865-37436 GCA_964624725.1 uncultured Thermodesulfobacteriota bacterium | reverse complement strand
GAGCAGGCCGCCTCGCGGCCTACCGACGCTTCCATCCTACCCCGGTCCGCGCCGAGACGCACACCAAACCGCTCCCGGATCGGGCCCGCGCCCTGCGCGGTGGCGTGGAGCCCCCCAGTTCCGGTACCCTTCCGAGTAACTTCGGTCCGCGGTCGCCGGTCTTGCGGTCTGCGGTCCCGTGGTCCAGACGGCTGCGGCGCACCGTGTGGCTGAGGCGAAAATTATTGTTTTTGCAAACAGGCCGCGCCTCGCGGCCTACAGGGCTTTCCGGGGGACGTAAGCGACCCGGACCTTCCACGCGGAGGGAATCGGACCCCCTGCCTGCGATGGCAACCCGCGCTCAGACGTGACCAGTCGTAACCGTTGCACCCCGGAGAAGTTTGGCCTCCCAGCTTCCCAGCCTCCTGGCATCCCAGCATACGATGACCGTTCTCGACCGATACCTTCTTCGGCTGTCCCTGCCCACCCTGGCCGTGAGCCTGGTGGTGCTGGCGTTCGTGCTGGTGATGCACCGCATGTTCCTCCTGGCCGACCTGGTGGTCGCCCGGGGGGTGCCCCTCGGCACGGTGGCGCGGCTCATGGGGCTTGCGCTTCCGGCGCTCCTGCCGCTTCTTTTGCCCGTGAGCCTGCTGATGGCCGTTCTCCTCGCGGCCGGCCGCCTGAGCCTCGACAACGAGGCCGTGGCCCTCCGGGCCCTCGGCGTGAGCCTCGCCCAGACGCTTCGGCCGTTCGGGCTCGTGAGCCTCGCCGTGGCGGCGGCGGCCGCCGCCGTGAGCCTCTGGGGGCAGCCGGCCGCGGCCCGGGCCTTCCGGCAGGAGCTCTACGACGCCGTCAAGAACCGGGTGGGGCTCACGGCCCAGGCCGGCGCGTTCACCGAGGTGGCCCCCGGCATCACCCTTTACGCGGGGGGAAGCCGGGACGGCGGCCGGGAACTCGAGGACCTCTTCCTCGTGGTGGAACGGGGCCCGAGACCCGTCTGGGTTGCGGCCCGGCGGGGACGGCTCTGGGCCGAGGGCCGACGGCTGTCCCTCGACCTCGCGGAGGGGGAGGCCCACGAGTCCCAAGGCCCCGGCAAACCCTACCGGCGGGTCCGGTTCCGCCGGTACCGGGTGGACCTGCCCCTGCCCGCCGTGACGCCGGAACCCGACGTGGAGGAGAGGACCACCCCGGCCCTCTGGGCCGCCGCGGCCCGAGGTGACCGGGAGGCCCGGTTCGAGCTCCACCGCCGGCTCTCCGTTCCCGTGGGGTGCGTGCTGCTCGGGCTCCTGGGCGGGTGCCTCGGGTTCCACCACTCCCGGTTCGGCAAGGGCCGCGGCTACGTGCTGGCCCTGGGGGTTCTGGTGATCTACTACGCGCTTCTCACCGTGGCCAAGGCGCTCGCCCGGTCCTCCGCGTTCCCGCCCGAACTCGCCGTGTGGGGCGGCACCGCCGTGCTCGCCGGCCTCACCGCGTTCGCCTACCACCGGAAGAACCAGGAGCGGCCGCTCCCCCTGGAGGAGGGGCTCGAGGGGGCGTGGCTTGCGCTTCGCGCTCGGCTTCGCAGGGAGGGGGGACCGTGAGGGTGCTGGACCGGTATCTGGCCGGCCGGTTTTGGTCCTTCTGGGTTCCCGTGGCCGGGGGCTTTCTCGCGCTCTTTCTCGTGGTGGAGGTGTTCGAGAAACTGCGCCTGATCCTCAAGTACTCACCCCGGCCCTCGGACATAACCCTGTTTTTCGCCGCGAGAATCCCCTGGATGCTCACGCAGATCCTGCCCATGACCGGGCTTTTGGCCACGGCCTTCGCCCTCACCGGGCTCGCCCGCCGGGGGGAACTCGCCGCCCTTCGGGCCGGGGGGCTTTCGCTTCGCCGGCTGGCCGTGCCGTTCGTGGGGGCGGGGCTCGTCCTCACCGCGGGCCACGCCGTGCTCCAGGAACTCGTGGCCCCCCGGGGGTTCGCGCTGGCCCACGAGATCAAGAACGTCCGGATCAAGGGAAAATCCGCCGCGAGCCTGGCGCGCACCACCGACGTGTGGCTTCGGGTGCCGGGGGGCTTCCTCCACGTGGACCGGATCGATCCCGGGGCGGATCGGCTCCAGGGCGTGGAGTGGGTGCGGGTGGAAGGGGGTGCGATCCGCGAACGGCTCACGGCCGCCTCAGCCCGCTGGACCGGGGAAACCTGGGTGCTCGAGGCCGGGGAACGGCGGCGGTTCGATGCGGAGGGCGGGTTCGGGGCCGAACCGTTCGAGAGCCTCGCCTGGGACCTGGGGGTGCGGCCCGAGGACCTCGTGATCGAGGACCTCTCGGCCGACGCCCTCACCTGGCGGGACCTGCGGCGCCGCATCGAGCGGTACCGGGCCCGGGGCTTCGACACTCTGGACCTCGAGGTGAGCCTCTGGGCCAAAACGGCCCTGCCCGCGGCCACGGCGCTCTTGCCGTTCCTGGGGTTCGCGTTTTGCGTGGGCGGCCCGCCCCGGGCCTCGGGCCACCGGGGCTTCCTCGCGGCGCTCGGGGCGGCCGTGGCCTTCGGCCTCGCCCAGGCCGTGTTCCTGGCCCTCGGCCGAACGGGCGCGCTGCCGCCGCCGCTTGCGGCCTGGCTCCCGGTGGCGGCCTTCGCCCTCGTGGGGGCGTGGCGACTCCGGCGGGCCGAGGCGACCCGCTGACCCCCCCTACCCCCCGCGCCCCTCGAACTTCAGCGTGGCCTGCACCCAGAACGGGGTCCCCAGGGTCCGGAACGGGATCACCAGCACCGGCCGGTCGCTGGGGTAGAGGATCTTGTGGCGCTCGCCCACGGCCACGGTGGGGGTGCTCAACTGGAACCGGACCCCCAGCTTGTCGTAGGCCCGCTTCACGCCCCCCGTCACGATGTTCGCCAGTTCCCCCGCCGCGTCGCCGATGGCGGGATCCCCGTCAGCCACGCTCTCCCCCACCAGGGCCTCACAGATTCGCCGCGCCAGGGCAAACGGGAACGAAAGGGCCACGGCCCCCTGCACGTCGCCCGTGATGCCGATGAGGCCGCTCACATCGGCCAAGGCCTGAAAGCTCGTCTCGATGCTGGGGCTCCCCCGGACCACCTCCAGGTTCGCCATGGTCTTCAGCGCCTCCACGGTCGCCGAAAGGAAGGGGTTGATGAATCGTGCTTCCATCGGGCCTCCGTCCTCGGGGTTGGACCGGTACTCTCAACCGCCCGCCCGGGGCTCAGCCCCCTTGCCCCACCAAGCGCTCTAAGGCGGACAGCAGGGCGGAACGGCGAAACGGCTTCCGCAAGGTTTCCACATCACCCAACGCTCTGGCGGTATCCAAGAAATTCAGGTTTCCCCGGGGTCCTCCCCCCGAGATCGCGAGAATCCGCGCCCGCGGGTCGATCTGGCGCACCTCCACGATCAACGAAAGCCCCCCCCGGACGGGCATGAGAAGGTCGGTGATCAGCACGTCCGGCCGGTGTTCCCGAAACGCCTGGAGTCCTTCCTCGCCGTCAACCGCCTCCAGCACCACATACCCCGCACGGGTGAGCACCTCCCGGAGCATGGACCGGACCTCATCCTCGTCCTCCACCACCAGTATCTTGGCCATGCTCGCCCTCCATACGTCCCGCTTTCCGGATTGCTTCGGCCAGAATCCGTTCCACCTCTAGCACACTGGCGGGTTTGCGCAACCGGGCGTCCTCGGGGCCCGGCGGGAGATCCTCCAACCGTCCCGTCAACAACACGGTAGCCGCACCCGGACACCCGCGTTTCACCCGCTCGATGACCGTCCGGCCATCCATCCCCGGCATCCCCGCGTCGCAGACCACCGCCTCATAGTTCCCGCTGGCCCAACGCGCCAACGCCTCCTCGCCGGACCCGGCAACATCGGCCCGGTGTCCCCGCCCCCGCAGCGACTCGGCCAGTGCCTCGGCCACATCGGGATCGTCGTCCACCACGAGCACCGAGAACCGAAACGCCGGCGCGTCCCCGCTCCCCCGGGCGGACTCGCCCTCCCGGTGCCGCAGCGGAATCCGCATCGAGACCTCGGTCCCCTGGGGTTCGGCCCGCCCGATTTCCACCGCTCCCCCGTGGCGCTCAACGATGGCTTTGACGAGGGCGAGGCCGAGTCCCGTCCCTTCCCCCGGGGGTTTGGTCGTGAAGAACGGGTCAAACACCCGGTCCCTCACCTCGTC
This sequence comes from uncultured Thermodesulfobacteriota bacterium, assembly GCA_964624725.1. Lineage (GTDB taxonomy): Bacteria > Desulfobacterota > Deferrisomatia > Deferrisomatales > Deferrisomataceae > Deferrisoma. The sequence continues at coordinate 33,302 of CAZUYO010000002.1, read as the reverse complement.
AGGAATCCCCGGGCCGTCGTCCCGTACCCGTATCCGGGCCTCCCCCCCCTCCTGTTCCACGGTTACCTCGACTCGACCGCGGGGGCCCACCGCCTGCACGGCGTTCACCAGCAGATTGAGCACGGCCTGACACAACTCCGACGCCTCGCCCCAGGTGACCGCATCCGGAGCCGCCCGCCGGTCCCACACGATGCGGACCCCCTCCGACGCGCCCGACCGGGCGAAACCGACCGCCTCATCCACCACCACCCGCAGGTCCACCGGCCCCTCGGATCGCGGCTGACGCCCGCTGAAGGTGAGGATCCGGCGTACGAGGTCGCTCGCCCGGCCCACGGCCCGCTCCATCCGGGCGAGCGGGGCGGCGTGGGAACCCTGTGACGGCAGACGAGCCTTGAGCACCTCGATGTTCCCGAGCAGCGCCATCAAAATGTTGTTGAAATCGTGGGCCACCCCGCCCGCGAGCACCCCGATGGCCTCCATCTTCTGGGCCTGGGCGAGTTGGGCGTGGAGGTGGAGCGATTCGGTGACATCCCGCCGCACGATCACCCGGTACCGCTCTCCGGGGGGCACCTCGATCTCGGTGACGCCCACCTCGTGGACCACCTCCTCCCCGCGTCGCACAAGGACCACCCGGCCCGACCAAGGCTCCCCCGCGGCGAGGGCCGCCTCCACCTCCTCGTGGGGGAGGCCATCCCCTTCCGGCACATCCCAGTACCGTCGCCCCATAAGGGACGCTCGGTCCATCCCGCACAGCGTTTCGTACGCGGAGTTCGCGTAGACGAGGGCCCCCAGGGGAGAGGCCATCGCCATCCCCTCCCGCGACTGCTCCACCACGGCCGCCAACAGGGCACGCTCCCGGTCCTGGCGCACCCGCTCCGTCACGTCCCGGTACGTGAGGAGAAATCCCCCGTCCGGGAGGCGGGCGGCGAACGCCTCGACCGACCGGCCGTCGCGACGCGGGGTGTGGATCGGGCGGACCGGCCCCGGTCGCCCCAAATCCTCCACGCGGCGGCGTACCAGGGCGTCCACCGCCCGTTCGTCGTAAAGGCCGAGCCGGGCGACCTCGTGCATCGTCTCTTCCATGGACGGACGGCCGTCCAGGAACTCCGGATCGAGCCCCCACATCGCGACAAAGGGGCGGTTGTAGTACCGCACCCGCCGGGAGGGATCGAGGATGAGGACCGCCTCGTCCAGGTGATCGAGCACCCAGCGCAGGAACGCCTCCTGCGCCCGCACCCGGCGTTCCGCCCGGACGCGATCCGTCACGTCCCGCCCCTGCAGCAGCACCATCTGGCGCCCGGAGAGCGTCACCGCACGGGCGCGCACTTCGAAGTGCCGCACGGGCTCCGTGTCGACCCGGACGGTCAGGGGGGAGCGGTCGCCGGCACGAGCCCTCGCGAGCAGCGCGTTGACCGAGGCCGGAGGCACGTACGCCCGGAGGTCCGTTCCCGGGACCAGCGGGCCGGCCACGGCCTTGGCCTCCTCGTTCAACTCCAGAATCCGCCCCGCCGCGTCCACGAGCATCATCGGATCGGCGGCCGTGTCGAAAAGCTCCCGGTACCGCTCCCGCTCGGCGGCCTCCTCCAGGCGCCGCTGCATCTCCTCCAGGGCCCGTTCCAGCGCCCCGGCCTCGGCGTAGCCCGCCCCCGCCCCTTCCATCGAAAACCCCACCTGCCCCGCAAGCCGGGTCAGGGGGGCCGAGATCCGGCGCGACACGGCGATCCCCGCCGCCCCGGCCAAGAGAAGCGACACCCCCAGGCCGGTCCCAAAGGCCCGGAGCAACTCGCGCCACGACCAGGCGGCCGCCCCCCCGCCCACCGCCCGCACCACCCCCGGCAGGCCGGGAACCTCCTGAAACGGACCGGGCGCGCCGCACAGCCACCGCACCTCCCCGTGGGGTTCTCGGACCCCCAGGCCGGGGGCCTCGGGACCGCACAGGGCCGCCAGGAGCGCCGTGTCCCGGGAGAGATCGTACACGCCCCAGGCCTCCCCCAACGCCGTCCCCCCCCGTTCCACCGGCACCCGGAACGCCCATCGGGGCGGGCGGGCCGGCAGCGGGCCCACCGCCGGCCCGGTCCAGCGCCCTTCCTGGGAACGCACCGCATACACCGCCCCGCCTTCCGGCGGAAACTCGGTGGCCAGGGCGTCGGCCAGGCGGGTCTCGGGCCCCAGCCACAGCCCCACACGGACCCCGTTATCCCCGGCGACGGCGCGGGTGCGCGCCTCCACCCCCCGGAGTCGGTCCTGTACCAGATCCCTCACCCGAAGCAGATCCGTCTGCCGGCGGCGCCCGGCCTCCCGCTGCCACGCCTCCCCCAACACCGCATACGCCGTGATTCCCATGACCACGGCCGCGATTCCGGCCACCCCGCAGAACCACCGGGCCAGCACCCGCCACAGCGGCGGCGCGCCGGTCACGGCCGGCTCGCGGCGTCCCATCCCCGCACCTCGTCGGCCGCCATGAGCACGTCCTCCGGGAGCTCGATTCCCAACTCCTTCGCTCTGGCCAGGTTGAACACCAGACGCACCCGTCCGGCCTCGGCGATGGGGATGTCGCCGGCCGGCGTCCCCCCCAGGATGCGCGCGACCATCTGGCCCGCCTGCCACCCCATGGCCTCAAAGTCCACCGAGGCCCCACCAAAGAGCCCTGCGTCCATAAACGCCGTGTTGATCGGTACGGCCGGATGTCGGGAATGACGGACCGTCCACGGGAGGATCTCCCCGGCGGTGCGCATTCTCCCGTCGGTCCCGGGCAGCCGAAGCGCGCCGGGATAGAGAAGAACCCGGCCGGGCTCGTCGTTGAGTTCCTCCACCGCCCGCTGGTAGGCCTCCCAAGACTCCAGGACCCGCAACTCCACAGGCACGGGGACCGTCGCGTCCTCGAGCTCTCGCAGCACCTGGATCCGGATCGCCCGTCCGGTGGGGGAGTCGTCGCCCAGGATCACCACCCGGCGCGTCTCGGGGACGAGACGAAGGTGGGTGCGCACGGCGTCCGTGAAGTGGAGCTTCTCGTACACCCCCGTCACGTTGGCACCCGGGCGCTCCAGGGTAGCGAAAAACCGTACCCGCTCGTTTAGCCGTTGCGGCGGCGTGTTCACCCCCGAAAACACCACGGGAACCGGGCTGCCCAACAGAGCCGTCGCCACGGTACGGAAAGCGTTGTCGTCGAGGGTCACAACCACGTCGGGCCGGAACCCTCGGAGGGCCTCCAGCGCCTCACGGCCCCGGCGGGCGATCTGGTCTGGGGTCGTGTAGCGACGCTTGGTGTCCATGTAGAACACGCCGAGGTCGAGGTTCCGGTCCTGCTCGTATCCTGCGGCCGCGAGGGCCGCCACCACCCCGTCGTGTTGGGGTTGGCCGCACACGTGCCCCGGCCCGTAGCTATGCACCACGAACACGCGGGCCGCCGCGGCCGGCCGCGCCGCCAGGACTGCCAACGCCAGCGCCGCGGTCAACGCCGGTCTGCGCATTGGTCCTCGCCTCCTCTCCTCCGCCGTGATGGAGCGCCCGCAGCAGGTCGGTCGCCGTGAGGGGCTTCAGGATCACCTGCACCCCACCGAGTTCCATCGCCCGGCGACGGGTGGTCTCGCGTTCGAACCCGGTGCACAACACGGCCGGCACGTCGGGCCTCACCTTCCGGATGCGGGCGATGAGCTCCAGGCCGTCCATCTCCGGCATGGCCTGGTCGGTCACGATTCGTGCGAAACTCCCGGGATCTTCCAGAAACGCGGCCAGCCCCTCTCCCGGCGTTTGGCACACCACGGGTCGGTAGCCAGCCCCGCGCAGGACGTCTGCCAGGATCTCGGCGACCGCCGGATCGTCGTCCACCACCAACACCCGCTGTCCACGGCCCTCGGGCGAGGCCGGTTTGCACGGGACCTCCCCTCCGGCCGCCGGCAGGAACACGTGGAACGTGGTGCCCTGGCCCTCCGAGGTGTGCACGTCGATCGCCCCCCCTCCCCCTGTGACGATACCGTGAACCACCGAAAGACCGAGGCCGGTGCCCTCTCCCACGTCCTTCGTTGTGAAAAACGGATCAAAGATCCGGTCCATCACCTCGGCGGGGATGCCGGGCCCCGTGTCGCTCACGGTGAGTCGCAGGTACCGTCCCGGTGGCAGGCTGCCGGACACCGCCTGCAGCGGCTCCCGAACCCACGTCTCCCGCAGGGCCACTTCCACGACACCCCCGCCCGGACCCAGGGCATGCGCCGCGTTGGTAACGAGGTTCACCATCACCTGGTGCATCTGCACCGGGTCCGCCACGACCCGATCGTCCTCGACGTCCCAAACCGTTCGCAGCTCCACCTCGGGCCCGACGCTGGCCCGGAGCAGCCCCAGGGCCTCTTCCAAGACCGGGATCAGGCGCAACGGTCGAGGATCGCCTTCGGCCTCCCTGCCGAACGTCAGCATCCGGGCCACCAAACCGGCCGCCCGTTCGGCAGCTCCCATGACATGCTCCAGGCTCCGCCGCACGGAGGGAGACGCCTCGTCGAGCGCGAGCTCGAGGTACCCGATCATGGCGGTGAGGATGTTGTTGAAGTCGTGGGCGATGCCGCTCGCCAGGGTTCCCAGGGCCTCGAGCTTCTGCGCCCTTCGCAGTTGGCGCTCGAGCTCCACCTCCTGGGTCACGTCGCTGAGGACCACCACCGCCCCCCCGCCCCGCAAGGGCGCCGCCGAGATGTCGAGCTCCGCCTCCCTTCCCGGGTGGCCGGGCGAGCCGACCCGACGCCGCAGCCGCACGGGGGCCTCGGGGAGATCCCCCAGCAGCGCGAGCATTCCCTCTCCTCCCCCCACCAAGCGCCGGAATGCCGGATTCGCCTCCCGCACCGCCCCGTCGGGCCCCAACACCGCGATGCCCTCGGTCGCCTGTTCCACGGCCGCCACCAACTGCGTGCGAGACTCCTCGAGGCGTTGAAGGTCCGTGAGATCTTGCAGGGTTTCCACCACGGCCCGCACCCGGCCGCTGCCGTCCCGGATCGGCACCGCATCCACCACCAGGAACCGGTCCCTCCCGTTCAGATTCCGGAACCAGCGCCGAATCCGGACCCCGCGGGGGCTCAGGGGGGAGGGGCCCCAGTCCTCGTAGAACTCCCTGCACCGGTCCGGCCGGCCGAGGCGCACGAGGTCGGCCAGGGTCGGGCGGGGAGAGGCGTAGAACGGATACCAGGCGTTGCGCGTACCCACGACCTTCTCGGCGGGCACCCCGGTCAACTCTTCCAGGGCCCGGTTCCAAACCAGTACGCTGCCGTCCCGGTCGAGCACGAACGCCCCCACCCCCAGCGCCTCGATCAGGTTTTCGGCGAACTCCTTCTCCGCCCGGAGCCGTTCGCTGGCGGTGCGCTCCAGGGTCACATCCTGCAGGACCCCGAGCCAACGCCTCCCCCTCTCCCCGTCGAGGCGGACGAGGCGCACCCGGTACTGGCGGCCGTCCCGGGGGCTGCGCCATTCGCCGCTCCAGCCCTCCTCGCCCGGATCCCTACACCAAGGACAGGCCTCCGGCAACCCGTGGACCGCCTGATGACAAGGCTCACCCGCCGGGTCCCGGCCACACCGCTCGACCATGGCGCCGTTCGCGTACTCCACGAGGCCGTGTTCGCCCCGGATGTACACCGGCACCGGGAGGGCTTCCAGCACCCCCCTCAACCGCTCCCGCTCCCGCTGCAAACGGGCCACCAGTCGCTCTCGCCCGGTCACGTCGCGGAACGTAACGAGGATCCGCCCGTCGGGTAGACCCACGGCCGCACTCTCCACCACCCGTCCGTCGCGGCGCGGCGTGACGAGGTCCACCCGTTCGCCGCGGGCAGCCCGGTCCAGAGCCTCCGCGCGTCGGCGGACCAGAGCCTCCTCCTCTTCGGGGTCGTAGATCCCCTCGCGGCAGGCCCACCGCACCATCTCCTCCAAACGGGGGGCCGGCCAGAGCACGTCCTCCGGAACCCCCCAGATGTCGCGGTATCGTCGGTTGTGGTACCGGATGCGGTGAGCCGCGTCGCAAACCACTACACCCTCGTCCACCGCCTCGAAGACGGTTTCCAGCACGTTCGCGGCTTCCGTTGCCTCACGGTACCGCAGGGTACGCTCGGTCACGTCCCGAAGGACCACCAGCCGCACCCCTTGCGCGCCGAGGGTCGCTGCGGCGCCGGTCACGTCGAACCACCGCGGCGACGCGGGGGAACCCAGTTCCGCCGTGCCCCCGTCCCGCGACGCCAGGTCCCACACCCGCCGGCCCCTGCCGCCCCAGAGTTCGTCGAACCGCTTCGCGTCGTCGGCCGACGATCCCCCGACGAGCTCGAGGGCTCTTTCGTTGGCCCACACGATCCGCCGTTCCGCGGGCTCCACCAGGAACACGGCGTCCGGAGCGGCCTCCAGGACCGCCTTGAGCCGCCGGTCCGAGCGGGCCCTTTCGTCATCCCGCACGCGGCGGCGCTCCTCGGCCACGTAGGCGCTGCCGATCCCCACGATCACGGCCAACGTGAGGGCCATCCCCAGCCCCCGGGCGCGTCGTCGCGCCTCGGGGTCGGCGGATACCTCAACCCGGCGGTCCAGGAGGGGCACGCTCCCCGCCGCAGCGGCGTCGTCCAGATGCCGCAACCGGTAGTCGCCCTCCGGCAGCACGGTACACCCGCCGATCCATCCCGCCACCCCCCCGAAGGGGTCCACAACGGGCTCCCAGGCGCAGAGCCGATCCCCCCTCACCCACAGGCGCCGCCGAAGCGGAGTCTCGCCGCTCCACGATCCACCGGCCAGGCGCCGACCGGACGGGTCGAACAGGGCCCACGCCCCCTCGGGGTCCAGCCCCGGGTCCCCCCCGTAAACCAGGGCCGCGCGCACATCGGGCCGGACCGCCAGCACGCGGGCCTGCGCCCGCCACGCCCGGGCCCCGGCCGCTACGGCCGCCGCCCACGCCCGGGCCCGTTCGGTGGCCGCCAGCCGCGCGGCCTTGTCCGCCGACCGCCCCAGCAACTCGGTGCCCGCCCAACCCAGCCCCACGGCCGACACCAGGGCGACCGCGGCGGCCAAGGCGGGCGGCAGATTTTCCCGGGGACGCCGGCCCTGCTCCCACCCCAGGCGGTGGATGCCCAGAAGCATCCAGGCCGCGGCGCCCCCGCGCACGGCCCAGACCGGCACGCCGAACCACCGCTCGAACGCGCCAACGTTCCAGTGGGCGGCGGGCGCCCAGGGCGCGGCCGGGCCCACCATCCCCGACGTCACCGCGTAACCCGCCAGGCCCACGGCCAAGATCCCAGCGCCGGTCGGCACCTCGCCCCGGCTCCAGGCCCGGGCCGTCCGAACCGCCGCGGCCGCCGCCACGGGGAAGGCCACGGTGTAGGTCCAGACCGCCTCCGGTGGGCCACCGCCCAGCCGGGCCACGACCCACCCGAGGGACACGCCGACCGCCACGGCACCTCCCCACAGCCCCGCGCGGCCCCTGGGAACCCCGAACCCGGCCAGCCCCGCCCAGGAGCCGAGCCAGAGGAGCGACGAGAGGATCTCTCCCCGGGGGCCGAACCCGGGCACCAACTCAACCCACTCGTGGAGTGCATGGCACACCCCGAACCCGGCCCACCACCCCCACCGGCCCAGGGTCCGCTCCCGCCCCCGGAGCACCAGGGCGCCCAGGGCCCCGAGCCCCAACGCGAGCCCGTAGAGGAACCGCAGGAAGTCGGCTTGGCCGGCCAGGGGGGTCATGGCGCGCGAGTTCCTCCTCCACCGGTTAAGGCGGGGCTCAGGGGGATGCCTTCTCGTAGTACACCTGCCGCAGGTGCCGGCGGGCGACAAACCGGCTACTCACCCCGGTCAGGAACTCCGAGGCGCCGATCAGAAGGGCGCCCCAGGGCTCCAGGACGTCGGCGATCCGGTCGAACAGCCCCTTCCGGTCCTCGGGCCGGAAGTAGATGGCCACGTTCCGGCACAGCACGATGTCGAACCGGCCCAGGAAGGCGAACGGCTCCAGGAGGTTGAGCTTCCGGAACCGGCACAGGGCCCGGACCTCGTCGGTCACCTGCCAGGTGGAGTGGCCCACGGGCCGGAAGAACCGCTCCCGGTACCGCGGCGGCAGGCCCCGCTCCACCTCGAACGCGCTGTAGCGCCCGGCGCTCGCCCGGCCCACGGCGGCGCTCGAGATATCGGTGCCGAGGATGGTCACCCCCACCCCCGGCGCCGCGTCCAGGACCTCGCGGCACACCATGGCCACGCTGTAGACCTCCTGGCCGAACGAGCAGGCGGCGCACCAGATCCGGATCTGGGGCGCGAGGGGGCCCGCCCCCCGGGCCCGCTTTCGGTCGATCAGGTCGGGCAGCAGCTTGTGCCGGAGCAACTCGAACGGCCCCTGGTCCCGGAAGAACAGGGTCTCGTTCGTGGTCATGGCGTCCACGAACCGGTGGACGAGGGATTTGCTCCGGTCGTGTTTCAGGCGGTAGAGGAACTCGCTGTACGAGGCGCAGCCGAGCTCCTCGAGCAGGCTCCCCAGCCGGGTCTCCACCAGGTACGCCTTGGCCGAGTCGAGATGGATGCCGGACACCTCGTACAGGAACTCCGCGAGCACCCGGAACTCCTGGGGGGTGATCCGGGGGCGCTTCGCCGCCCCCATCCGCCCGGTCACCCGCCCCCTTCCCGCCCGGCGCCCCAGGGCCCGGGCTTCACCGCCCGCCGGATCTCCTCGGCCAACCGGTCGAGCGGCACCACGCGGTCGGCCACCCCGGCCTCCACGGCCGATCCGGGCATTCCCCACACCACCGAGGTCGCCTCGTCCTGCACCAGGGTGCGGCACCCGTTTTGTTTCATCCGGGTGAGCCCCTCGGTGCCGTCCCGGCCCATGCCGGTCATCACGACGCCCACGGCCCGGCCCGCGAAGTGCTGGGCCACCGACCGGAACAGGTAGTCCACGGCCGGCCGCACGGCGTGCTCCGGCGGGTCGCGGGTGAGCCGCAGGATCCGGCTCAGGCCGTCCACCCCGGCCACGACCTTGAGGTGAAACCCGCCCGGCGCGATGAGGACCCGTCCCGGCTCCACCCGTTCGCCGTCCCGGGCCTCCCGCACCTCCAGGGGGCATTTGCGGTCGAGGCTCTCGGCCAGCGACGCGGTGAACATGGGCGGCATGTGCTGGACCACGAGGATCGGCACGCCGAAATCGGCCGGGAACCCGGGCAGCAGCCGGGCGAGGGCGTTGGGCCCGCCGGTCGACACCCCCACGGCCACCACATCGGCCCCCTGCCAGGCCCGCGCCTCCGCCGGGGCCGTACGGGGCCGCGGGGCCGGGCGGGTGGAGCGCCGCGGGCGGACGAGGGCGTTCCGCCGGGCCCGGAACACCTCGATCTTCTTTTCCAGCTCGGCCCGAAGGAACGCCCGGTTCACCGCGGCCGAGGCCTCCTGGGGCTTCGGCACGAAGTCGAGGGCCCCGAGCTCCAGCGCCCGCATGGTGAGCGCTCCGCCCCGCTGGGTCAGGGTGCTCACCATGATGGCCGCGGTGTTGGGGCACACCTCCGGGAGCCGCCGGAGTACCTCGAGGCCGTCCATCACCGGCATCTCGAGGTCCAGGGTCAGGAGGTCGGGCAGGAGGTTCTGGGCCCGGGCCAGGGCGATCTTCCCGTTGGCCGCGGTGCCCACCACCTCCACGCCCGGGATCTCGGCCAGGGCGTCGCTGACGATCTTGCGGTAGACGATGGTGTCGTCCACCACCAACACCCGGACCGGCGGATCGGCGAGGGTCACTCCGCCTCCTCCAGCACGGCGTCCACGTCGAGGATGCCGACCAGCGCCCCGTCGGTCCGGAGCACGCCCAGGAACACGGCCCCCCGGATCCCCCCCAGGTTCGCGGGGGGCGGCGCGAGGGCCGCCGGGTCCACGTCCACCACGTCGGCCACCCGGTCCACCAGGAGACCCACGGGCTCCTCGCCCGACTGGACGATGACGTTCCGGGTCTCCTCGCCGGGCGCCGTGTCGCCCAGGCCGAGCTTCCGGGCCGGGTCCATCACCGTCACCACCCGGCCGCGCAGATTCATCACCCCCACCACGTAGTCGGGGGCCAGGGGCACGGGGGTGGCCTCCACCTGTCGGTTGATCTCCTGCACCCGCCGGATGTCCACCCCGCACAGGGCGTCACCGATCCAGAACGTGCACACCTGCTCGGGCAGGTCGGTTCGCGCCTCGTCCATGCGCTGCTCCTTCCAGGTAACTTCGGTCCACGGTCGTCGGTCTGCGGTCTCCGGTCCCTTGGCCCCGGACCGCGGCGCCTCACCGTGTGGCCGACGCGGAAGTTATTGTCTTTGCAAACAGGCCGCGGCGCGCGGCCTACGGAGCTTCCAAGTCATTTCGGCTAGGCGGCTGGGCTGCCGGGCAGCCGGGCGGCTAAGAACCCTCGGGACTCGGGCGTCGGCGGCTGCCCCAACCTGCGGGAGCGGCCTCCGGGCCGCGAGGGTTTCTCCTCTTGCGGGCCCGCGC
>CAZUYO010000002.1:0-22765 GCA_964624725.1 uncultured Thermodesulfobacteriota bacterium | reverse complement strand
AACCTGCGGGAGCGGCCTCCGGGCCGCGAGGGTTTCTCCTCTTGCGGGCCCGCGCCCCCCGCACCCTCTCCCCCCACGCGGAGGCGAGGGCACGGGGGGCTTCGCCGCGGGGTTAGACCTTGAACCGGCCCATCATCTCCAGGAGCTTCGCCGCGAGCTGGCTCAGGTCTTCGGCCGCGGCGCTCACCTGGCTCGTGGAGTTGGACATCTCGCTCGCCGCGTGGTTCACGTCGGCGATCTCCCGGGCGATGTCCTGGCTCACCTGGGAGGTCTGGGCCACGTTGGTGTTCACCTCCTCCACGCCCCGGGCCGCCTGGGTCACGTTGTCGGCGATCTCACGGGTGGTGGATGACTGCTCCTCCACCGCGGCGGCGATGGTGGTCACGATCTCGTTCACCTCCTCGATCACCCGGGTGATCTCGGCGATCTCGGTGACGGTGGCCGAGGTGGACCCCTGGATGCCCTCGACCCGCTCGCGGATCTCGCCCGTGGCCGCCGCGGTCTGGCGGGCAAGTTCTTTGATCTCGTTGGCGACCACGGCGAACCCCTTGCCGGCCTCCCCGGCTCGGGCCGCCTCGATCGTGGCGTTCAGGGCCAGGAGCTTCGTCTGCTCGCTGATCTCGTTGATGGTGTCGGTCACCTTGCCGATGAGCTGGGCGGCGTTGCCCAGTTCGTCCACCTTTTCGGAGGCGCTCCGGGCCACGGTCACGGCCTGGGAGGTTACGGTGCTCGCCTTCTCCGTGTTCTGGGCGATCTCGCGGATGGTGGAGGTCATCTGCTCCACGGCCGTGGAGATCACCCCCAGGTTCGTGGTGGCCTCCTCCATGGCCGCCGCCACGTTGGCCATGTTGGAGCTCATCTCCTCGGCCGCGGCGGCCACCGTGTTGGAGCGCGAGAACATGTCGTCGGCCCCCTCCGACATGTGGGCGGCGAGTTCCGTGAGGCTCTGGGACGAGCGGCCCACCACCTCGGCGTTCTCCTTCACCTCCCGGATCATGTGCTGCACCTTCTCCACGAAGGTGTTGAACCACCGGGCCATCTCCCCCACCTCGTCCTGGGTCTGGACGTCCAGGCGCTTGGTGAGGTCGCCCTCGCCCTGGGCCACGTCCTGGAGCATGGCCGTGGTGGTCTGGATGGGCCGGGAGATCTTGCGGCTCACCGCCACGGTGAGGAACCCGGCGATCAGGGTCACGAGCACGATGGCCCCCACCTGGGTCCAGACCTGCCGGTTGATCCGGCTTTCCACCCGGGCGGCGATCTCGGCCACCTTGGCGTCCACATCGTCCACGTACACCCCGGTGCCCACGACCCACCCCCAGGGTTTGAAGAGCTTCACGTAGGAGATCTTCTGCACCGGCTCGTCATGGCCCGGCTTGGGCCAGAGGTAGGGCACGAATCCCTCGCCCTTTTCCCGGCAGGCTTTCACGAACTCCCGGAAGATGTAGGTGCCCTTCTTGTCCTTGAGGTCCGAGAGGTCCTTCCCGTCGAGCTCGGGCTTGATCGGGTGCATGAGCACCACGGAGTTCATGTCGTTCACCCAGAAGTAGTCCTTGCCCTCCGGGCCGTAGCGCATGTGGGAGATCACGTGAAGCATGTCCTTCTGGATCCGCTCCTCGGCGGCCTCCAGGTACACCCCGGTGCCCACGATCCAGCCCCAAGGCTTGAAGAGCTTCACGTACGAGAGCTTCGGCACGGGCTCGTCGTGGCCCGGCTTGGGCCAGAGGTAATCGACGAACCCGGCCCCTTCGGCCGACTCGCAGGCCTTCACGAACTCCACGAAGAGGCGCTTGCCGTTGGGGTCCTTGAAGTCGGTGAGGTCCTTGCCGTCGAGCGCCGGTTTGATCGGGTGCATGACCATGGTGGGGTGGGTGTCGTTGATCCAGAAGTACCCGCTTTTCCCGTACCGCAACCCCTTCACCACGGCCTTGGCCCGCTCCATCTTCTCGGCCTCGTCGAGGTTCGGGTCGTTGTAGACCGTTTGGATGGCCGCGTAGGCCGTGTCCACGAGCTGCTGGAGCCGGGCCCGGTAGAGCTCCGCGATCTTTGCCGGGTCGTGGGCGTCCTCGTAGGCCTGCTGGAGCACGGCCTCCACGTCCCGCACGAGATCCTTAAGCTTCTCCTTTTTGGACTCCAGCATCCGCTCCCGGACCTCCCGGATCTCGGCCTGGCCGGTCTCCCGGATGGCCAGCGTCCCGGTGATCGCCGTGATGGCCCCCAGGGCCACCACCCCCGCCACCGCCAGCACCGTCATCTTTCCCGCGATGTTCATGACCTACTCCTTTGGTTGGGTACGTAAGGGCTGCCGTTCGATGGCCGTCTACACCCGAAATCTCTCCACCAGCTGCGACAGGTGCGCCGCCGTGTTCGCCAGCTCGACCGCCCGCTGGCGCACCCCCTCGGCCGCGCCCCGCGCCCGTTCCACCCGCCCCGACACGTCCCCGAGCACCACCGAAACCTCCTCCGCCCGCCCGGCCACCCGGTTCACGGCCCCGGCCGAGGCGTCGAGCCCGGTCGCGGCCTGCCCCACGCCCTCGGCGATCTGGCGGGTCGTGACCGACTGTTCCTCCACGGCCGCCGCAATGCCGGCCACCACGTCCTCCACCTTGACGATGGCGCCGGCCACCGCCTCGATGTCGTCCCGGGTGACCTGGGTCGAGTCGACGATCGCCTCGATCCGCTCCCGGATCTGCTCGGTGGCCTCGGCCGTCTGGCGCGCGAGCTCCTTGATCTCGTTCGCGACCACCGCGAACCCCTTGCCGGCCTCTCCGGCCCGGGCCGCCTCGATCGTGGCGTTGAGCGCCAGCAGCCGGGTCTGCTCGCTGATCTCGTTGATGGTCTGGGTCACCGCCGCGATCCGGTCGGCCGCCTCGGTGAGCTCCCCGACCCGTTCGGTGGCCCGGCGGGCCTGGGTCACCGCGCCGCCCGTGGTGTCCCGCGCGGATTCGGTGCTCCGAGCGATCTCGCCGATGGTCTCGGCCATCTGCTGGGCGGCCCGGGCCACCTCGGCCAGGGTTCCATTGGCCGAGGCCACCTCCCGGTCCACGTCGCCGGCGGCCTGGGCCAACTCGCCGGTGTCCTCGGCGGCCCGCACCGCGTGCCCGGCGGCCTCGCCGACCTCCCGGGCGATGGCCTCCACCGCCTCCGTGGCCTCGGCCGACGTGCCCGCCACCCGCTGCGAGGCCCCTTTGACCTCCTCCACCACGACCCGGATCTTGTCGAGGAACAGGTTGAACCAGAACGCCATCCGGTCGAACTCGTCCACCTCGCCCCCTCGGGCCGTGGAGTAGACCTTGCACTCCCGGCAGTCGGACACGATGCCGTTTCGGACCTCCTCGCAGCGCACGTTCTCGGGCAGCGGCTGCATCGTGCCCGAGCGGCTCCAGCAGGGGTCGTCCACCCCGTAGGAGGGGCACTCCTCGGCCGAACACCCCATGACGTCGGAGCACACCGGGACCCGGTACGGGAGCCGCCGGGTGAGGTCGCCCTCGCCTTCGGCCATGTCCTTGAGGATGTCCACGGTGCGGGTGAGGGCCCGGGTGGTGCCCACCCCGATCCAGCCCAGCACGGCCAGGAGTACGGCCGCCACGCCCACGCCGGCCGCCCCGACACCCCACCGGGTGCGGTGGACCGAGGCCTCCGCCTCCCGCCCCGCCCGTTCCACCAGGGAGGCCACGGCGTCCTTCGCCCGGGCCGCCCGGTCCCTCACCCGGTCCAGCCCGGCGGCGGCGGCGTCCCGGGCGGCCCAGGTGGCCGCGGCCGCCTCGGCCACGCGCTCGAACGTCTCGCCGTACCGCCCGACGGCCTCGCCCAGGGTTTCGGCGGCGTCTCCTTTGAAATCCTCCATCTTCTGCTGCCGAAGTTTCGTCCGAAGGCCCTCCAGGCTCTCCCGGAACGCCCCGGCCAGGGCCGGATCCTGGTGGAGGAAGAGATTCTTCCCGGCCTCCCGGCAGCCCACGAACGCCTCCTTGAGGTACGAAAACCACTGGAGGCGCTCCGCGAGGCCGGCCTCCTCGGCCGCAAGGCGCGCCCGCAGCCCCTCGTCGGGGCCGAACCCCAGGTCCTTCTGACGCCGGGCCCACTCCCCGAGCTTCCCGACGAAGCCCTCGAGCTCGGCCCGCAGGCCGTCGAGCGCCCGTTCCAGGTCGCCCCCCGTGGCGGCTCCCACCGCCGCCAGGCGCCGGTCCACGTCGGCACCCACCGCCGCGAGCCGGTCCCGGAACGCCTCCACCCCTTCGGCGTCGAGCCGGCGGGCCTCGGCCGCCAGCGTGAGCGCCGCGATCTCGGCGTCGGCCACGGCCCGCAACGCTTCGGTCGCCCGGCCGGTCTGGGACAACCGATCCGCCACGGCCCCCAGGCCCAGGGACGCGGCCACCGCGATCCCGGCGAGCCCGGCCACGGCCACCCCCAGGGACACCCAGATTTTCTGCCGAAAGGACAGCCGCTTTTTCATCCGTTCGCCTCCGTGCTCAGGATGCGGGACAGACTCGCCAGGAGCTCATCCCGGTCGAGTTTGACCTGGTAGTCCGTGACTCCGGCCTGCCGGCCCCGATCGATGTCCTCGTCCTCGGCGAGGGTGGTGAGGGCCACCACGGGAAGATCTCGAAACCGTTCGTCGGCCCGGATCCGCCGGGTGAGCTCCAGGCCGTCCATGTGGGGCATCTCGATGTCGGTCACGACGCCGTCGATCCCGTCGCCGAGCCGGCAGAGGGTCTCCCAGGCCTCCCGGCCGTCCTCGGCCTCCACCACCTCGTACCCGGCCGCCCGCAGGAACCCGGCCACCTGGCCCCGGAAGAAGGTCGAGTCCTCCGCCAGGAGGAGCCGCGCCCCCGACCGGGCCGTGAGCTCCGCCTCCGCCCGGGGCCGGAACCAGTCCGGGTAGATCCGCCGGGCGAGGTCCATGGGATCCACCACCAGCACGGTGGCCCCGTCGATCACCATGGATCCCCCGATCCCCGGCTGGACGAGGGTCTCCCGGTCCACCGCCACCCGGCCCTGGAACGCGTCCACCGGCCCGGTGGCCAGCACCCCGGCCACCCGGCCGGGAAGCCGGACCACGAGCACCACCGGATCGGCCGCTTCGTCCCGGGGGGACACCTGGGCCACTTCGTCGAGCACCAGAAGGGGCAGGGTTTCTCCCTTGTACTGGAGCACCAGCCGGCCCCCCACGGTGGCCAGGTCGTCCGGCCGGATCCTCTCGATCCGCTGCACCACGTCGAGGGGCAGGGCGAACCGCTCGCCCGGTCCGAACCCGAACAGCAGGAACTGCTCTTCGCCCGCCGCCTGGCGGGCGCTCTGCTTGACCTCGGCCGCCCGCGCCGAGCCCTCCACGCTCGCGAGCCGGGCCAGCCGGGCGACGCCCGGCACGTCGAGGATCAGCGCCACCCGGCCGTTCCCCATGATCGTGGCCCCGGCGTAGCACCCGCACCCCTTGAGATGCCGGCCCAAGGGCTTCACCACGATCTCCTCGGCGTCCAGGAGCTCGTCCACCACCAGGCCGTACCGGAACGGGCCGGCGTTCGCGACCACCACCGACACGGCGCTTCCCTGCCGCCGGTCGGGCCCCCGCTCCGGTGCCCCGGGCGGGGGGGCCAAGGCGGCGGCCGGGGCGGTCTCGTCCACTCCCAGGCGCAACCCCCGCCGGTCGGCGATGGTGCGGCGGCGGTCCGGCCGCTCCTCCCCCGTGGACGGGTCCCGATACCGGGCCTGGAGCCCCAGAACGTCGGCCAGGCGCACCAGGGGCAGCAGCCGGTCCCGGAGCCGCACCACCTCGGCGTTCCCCACGATCTCGACACGGTCTTTAACCTGGGAGGCGGGGATCCGGAGGAGTTCGTCCATGTTGACCTGAGGGATCGCAAACGCCTGCCCTCCGGCCCGTACGATCTGGCTCGGGATGATCGCGAGGGTGAGGGGCAGTTTGATCCGCACCGTGGTGCCTGCGCCCGGCGCCGACTCGATGTCCACCACCCCGCCGAGCTTGTCGAGGTTCGTCTTGACCACGTCCATCCCCACGCCGCGGCCCGACACGTCGGTCACCTGCTCGGCCGTGGAGAACCCCGGGAGGAAGATGAGGCCCACCTTTTCCTTGTCGGACATGGCCCGCACCTGATCCGGGGCCACAAGCCCTTTCTCCACGGCTTTGGCCACGATCCGCTCCGGGTCCATCCCCCGGCCGTCGTCGGAGATCTCGATGTTCACGTGGCCGGCCTCGTGGAACGCCCGGAGGGTCACGGTGCCCTTCGGGGGTTTGCCGGCGGCCTCCCGTTCCGCCGGGGGCTCCAGGCCGTGGTCCACCGCGTTTCGCACGAGGTGGGTCAGCGGGTCGTTGAGCCCCTCGAGGATCGTCTTGTCGAGCTCCACCTCGTTGCCCTCGACCACGAGCTCCACCTGTTTGCCGAGCTTCCGGGCCAGGTCCCGCACCACCCGGGGGAACTTGCCGAAGATCTTGCCCACCGGCTGCATCCGGGTGAGCATGATCGTCTCCTGGAGCTCGGAGGTGATGAGGTCGATGCGCTGGGCGATCCGCTCCACCGATCCGGCCCCGGTGTTCACGGCCTGCAGGAGCTGGTTCCGGCTGAGCACCAGCTCTCCGGCCAGGGTCATCAGGTTCTCCAACAGGCTCACATGCACCCGGATGCTGGTTTCCAGGGGCGTCGCGGCGTGGGCCGCCCGGTCCCCCCCGCCGGAGGACGCGGGTTTGGGCTTCGCGGGGGCCGGTTTCTGGGGGGAAGGCTTCGGGGGCTCCGGGGCCGGCTTGGGAGCCTCGGCCGCCGGCCGAGCCACCACCTGCTCGGTGCGGGGCGGTTCGGGCGTCACCGGCTCGGGCGGCGCGTCGCGGAAGTGGGCCTCCCCGAGCACGTGGATCCGTTCCTCCGGCAGGTCGAACACCCCGGACACGATGTCGGTGCCGATGATGGTGGCGTAGAGCACGAGAAACGGGATCGACCGGGGCAGTTCGTCGGCGAAGAGATCCCCGGCCACGGAGGGCTCGACCTTGCTGTCCAGGATGACCCCGCCGTCGTCGAGTTCCTGGAGCACGGTGAGCGGCGACCGGCCCAGGCGGTGGACGTCGTGGATGAGGTCGTACTCGAACACGTAGAGGTTCTTGCCCCCCTTGAGGGCCTCGTCCACCTCGAACCGGCTCACGGTGAACACCGGGCCCCGGCCCTCGAGCACCACCTGCACCCGTTCCGACACCGTGGGTTTTCGCTCCTCGGGCAGGTTGGCCGTGGTGAGGCCCTCCAGCGCCACCGTGAGCTCCGACACGTCGGCGTCGCGGCCGGCTTCCGTGTCCTGCAGGAGCTCCCGGAGGCGGTCGAACCCCTGCAGGAGCAGGTTGATGACGTCGGGATTGGGAACGAGCTCGTGGCTTCGGAACAGCCCCAGCACGTTCTCCAGTTTGTGCGCGAGCTGGTTGATCGCCTGGAGGCCCAGGAACCCCGCCCCCCCCTTGATGGAGTGGGCCGCCCGGAACACCTTGTTCACGAGCTCCTCGTCCGCCTCGCTTCCGGCCTGTTCGATGGCGAGCAGGTCCGACTCGATGTCCGCGAGGTGGTCCAGGGACTCCTCCACGTACATCTGCAAGGTTTCGTCATCGAGAATCGTCATGATTCACTCCGTAGGGGCACGGGGATCGTCAGGAGGCCTGTTCCACGGGGAAATGCCGGTCCAGACGCATGGTGCGCAGGAGCTTCACGATCTCGGCCCCCGCGTTCACCACGCGGATCCGCCCCCCCCGGGGGCCGAGGGTGTTGTGCGTGGCCAGGAGGAGCCCGATCCCCACGGAGTCCACGTCGTCCACGCCGCCGAGATCGAACACCACCTCCGTGGCCCCCGCTTCCACGGCCTCCCGGAGGGGGACCCGGAGCTCCTCGGCCGCGGAAGCCACGAGTCCGGGCGCCGGCACCACGCGGACCACGGTTCCGTCCCGCTCCAATACGCTTTGCATCGGTTCACCTCCCTTCCGGCGTCGCCTGGTGGGGGCGACACTCCAGACAAAGTTCGTTACCCCGTTCGTTGAACCGGACCTCGTCCGCGTAGAGCCGGAGCAGCCGAAGCCCCCGGCCGCCCTCCGCCGACGGGGCCGACCGGACCCCGAGCCACCGCTCCCAGTCGAACCCCTCGCCGCCGTCCGCCACCCGGGCCCACCACCGGCGGGGCTCGATCCGGACCTCCACCGCCACCTCCCGGCGGGGATCGAGCCGGCACCCGTGGCGCACGGCGTTCACCAGGGCTTCCCGGAGCGCGAGCCGGAACCGGAACCGGTCGTCCGGGTGGGCGTCGGCGATCATCTCGGCCACCACGCCGAGCACCTGGTCCACGGCGCGGTACTCCGCCGGGATCCGTCCTCGGTACTCCCTGACCTCCCCCCTTCCGGGCATCTCAGACCTCCACCCCCACCAGCACCACGTCGTCCCGGGGCGCGGTCCCGCCCACCGCCCGGGCCGCCAACTCGGCCACCCCCAGTTCCACCGGATACCCGGCCACCTCGGCCGCCCCCCGGCACAGGTCCGCGAGGGCCTCCTCTCGCCGGGTCAGGCCGGGACGCAACGCGTCCAGAAGACCGTCGGAGTAGAGATACAGGCGGGATCCCGGCGCCGCCTCCCGGACCTCCTCGTGAATCTCCACCGTCTCGTGGACCCCCAACACGTCGCCCTCAAGCTCCACCGGCTCGGCCCGGCCGTCGGCCCCCACCAGGACGGCCGGGGGGTGGCCAGCGCCTGCCAGGACCACCCGCCCGCGTCCCCGGTCCACCCGGGCGAACACGGCCGTCACGTGACCGCCGTCGACGAGCACGGGCCGAATGGCCTCGTTCAGCGCCGCCAACACGCCGGCAGGGTGCCCTGTTCGGCCCACCGCCAGGTGGAGGCCGGCCTTGAGCGCCCCGGTGACGTAGGCGGCCCCCAGGTCGTGCCCCATGGCATCGGCCACGAGCACCCCGTAGCTCGAGTGGTCGAGCCGGACCACATCGTAGAAATCGCCCCCTGCCTCGAGTGCCGGGGCGTACACGGCACCGAACCGGAGCCCGGGGATCGAGCCCGGCCGGGGCAGAAGGCGCGCCTGGGCCTCCGCCAACACGCCGGTGCGCCGGGCGGCCTCGGCCCGCTCCCGGAGGCAGGCCCGGTGGTACTCGACGTGGAGTCGCACCCGTCGTGCCACCTCCTCGGCCCCCGCGTCGCCCGACACCCAGTCCCACTCGTCCACACCGAGGGTTCGACCCCATCCGATCACGACAGGCCGACGGGCCCCCGTTGGCACGGTCAGGGGAACCGAGGTGAGCACGAACTCCGGAAGTTCGCACACGAGGGCCCGGGGAGCCTCTTCCGGGTCGGCCTCGAACACCTCGAGCTCCGCCTCCTCCAACCCGCGGCGTACCTGGGCTCGTAGCTCCGGTTGGTCGTGTACGAGCAGAACCGCTTCCCGCACCTGCCGTACCTCCGTTGCAAAAAAAGCGGGTCCGCCGAGACCCCGCCCCTCGCCCGCCGGGCCCGCCCCGGCGGGGTGTCGCAAACGCCGTATGATGGGCCCCTGATCGTCTCCCCCGGCCCGGAACTTTAGCGGAACCGTGCTAGAATATTTTTTCACAAGCAAGATAATTTTTCACCCTTTGGCCAACGTGTAGGGGGGGCAAGGGATGGGCCAGACGGCCGTTCCATCCACACCGAAGCAGGGGAAAGATCCGAGGTCGGGAGAGAAACCGCGTTATCCCAGCGCGATCCGGTCGACGGTTTCAAGAAGCTCGGGGAGGTCGGGTTTGCAGATCTGGGCGGTGGCGCCGAGCGCTTCGCCCTTTCGGCGCATCTCTTCGTGGATCATGGAGGAGTAGAGGACCACCGGGAGGCGGCGCAGGGCCTCGTCGGCCCGGATCCGGCGCAGGAGGTGGTGCCCGTCCATGCGGGGCATCTCGATGTCGGACACGACGAGATCCGGCCGGGGGGGAGCCTGCAGCCGTTCCCAGGCGGCCTGGCCGTCGGCCACGGCCTCCACCGTGTAGCCCGCCGCCTCCAGGCGCGAGCACAGGAGTTTCCGCACGGCCCGGGAGTCCTCGGCCACGAGCACCCGTTTTCCCCGGCGGCGCTCGTCGAGGGGAACCGCGGCGGCCGCCTCCTCCTGGGGGGAGATCTCGGCCACGATGGTCTCGAAATCGAGTAGCAGGAGGATGCGGTCCCGGTTCTCCCCGAGCCGCAGGATGCCCACGGCCGCCTTGGACGCCGCCAGGCTCCCCTTCTCCACCGGCTCCAGCGCCCCCCACTCGGTGCGGTGGATCCGCTCGACCCCGTGGACCAGGAACCCCACGGTCATGCGGTTGAACTCGGCCACGATGATTCTGGCCCGGCGCGGATCGGGCGGAGCGGCGCTCCCCAGCCATTGGCCCAGGTCCACCAGGGGGATCACGGCGTCGCGATGGCGGAACATGCCGAGCACGCAGGGGTGGGCGTGGGGAATCGGGGTCGGCGCCACGGGGCGGACGATCTCGCGGACCTTGGCCACGTTGATGGCGTAGGCGCGGCCGTCCACCCCGAACTCCACCACCTCGAGCTCGTTGGTGCCGACCTCGGTCAGAATGCGCGTAAGCCCCTGGGCCATGGCGCTGCCTCCGCGGAAGCCGGGGGACCGAAACCGCCCTCCTTCCATCGGCCGCAGGGCCCAAAAGCTTTACAGGAATCCGGTTACGACGTCGGATATCGGGACGATCGAGCCCGGGCGCCGAGCGGGACCCAGGAGGCCTCCCAGCCTCCCAGCCTCCCAGCCTCCTAGCGTCCCAGCGTCCGAGCTTCCTAGCCGTGTCACTCCGGCTGCCAGATCACGGCCAGCACCTTCGCGGGCTGGTCGCCGTGGCAGGTGACCCGGTGGGGCAGGCTCGCGTCGTAGAGGATGGAGTCGCCGGGTTCCAGCACGTCGGTGTGGCCGGCCAGATGCACCTCCATCCGGCCCTCGAGAACCAGGAGGAACTCCTCGCCCTCGTGGACCGAGGGCTTGGGGTGGGGCACCGTGGGGGGTTCCAGGGTGATCAGGAAGGGTTCGATGTGGCGGTCCTTCTTGCCGAACCCCAGGGACTCGTAGGTGTACCCGTACGAAACCCCTTCCCGCGAGGCGAACCGGGACACCTGGCGGCTTTCGCCTTTGCGCACGATGGTGTAGGGATCCCGGGCCTCCTCGCCCCAGAGCTCCCCCAGGGGCACGCCCAGGGCGTGGGCGATCTTGCCCAGGGCCCCGAGCGGCGGGCTCACCAGGTGATTCTCGACCTGGTTCAGCAGGGCCGACGTGTATCCCGTGCGATCCGCGAGCTCCTGCAGGCTCAGGCCGGCCCGCTCCCGTACCTGGCGGATCCGCTCGCCCACCGTGGTTTCGCTTCGCTCGGCCATGGTCTGGACCTCCGGGGAAAGCACTCGTAAGGACACCGGGTTACGGCTTCTTACGCCCCCGCCTGCGACGCCCCGACCTCCAGGGCCTTGCGGTTCAGGGGAATCAATTTGTGGGCCTTTTCGGGGAGCACCTCGGCCAGCGCCTCGGCCACCGCGTCCACGGGCACCACCCCGCTCGCCGTCACGTAGGCCCCCAGCGCGATCATGCTGGCGGTGCGGGGGTCGCCGAGCTCCCGGGCGAGGTCGTTACAGCGCACCCGAACCGCCCGCACGTCGTCGCGCTGGAACGCGTCGTCCGAGACGATCGAGGCGTTGATCACCACGACCCCGCCGGCCCGCACCCGAGGGCCGAACTTCACGACCGAGGGCTCGTTCATCGCCACGAGTCCCAGGGGGCGGGCGGTCACGGGACTGCCGATCTCCTGGTCCGACAGGGTCACCGTGCAGTTGGCGGTGCCGCCCCGCATCTCCACCCCGTAGGCCGGGAAAAAGGTCACCCGCAGCCCGTGGCGGAGCCCCGCCACGGCCAGGAGATTGCCGATCATCAAGATGCCCTGCCCCCCGAACCCCGCCATGATCACGTCGTGGTGCATCGGTCGCTGTCCTATGCGGTTGCTGCTGGAAGGCTAGAAGGCTGGAACGCTGGAAAGCGGAAATCTCGCGTGGTCCCAGCTTCGCAGCCGCCACCGAACGTTGGGGAGGGGCCCTCCCCCCGCCGTTCGTCCCAACCGGGACACCCGGCGGGGCCTCGCGGGGGCGGCCCTCCCGTCCTCCTCAGAGCGCGTCCTTGCCCTTGCGCTCCTTGAACACGCCCAGCGGGAAGTAGGGGATCATCTCCCGCTCGATCCGCCGCACGGCGTCCAGGGGCTTCATGCCCCAGTTCGTGGGGCACGACGACAGGATCTCCACGAACCCCATGCCCTTTTCCTCGAGCTGGGTCTCGAACGCCTGGAACACCGCCTTGCGGGCCTTGGCGAGCCGCGCCGGGGTGTCCACGGCCACCCGGGCCGCAAACCCCACCCCCTCCAACTGGGAGAGCATCTCGGTCATCTTGATCGGGTAGCCGTCCTGCCCGAACTCCCGGCCGTAGGGGCTCGTGGTGGTCGGCTGGCCCAGCAGGGTGGTGGGGGCCATCTGGCCGCCGGTCATGCCGTAGACCGTGTTGTTCACGAAGATCACGCTCAGGTTCTCCCCCCGGTTGGCGGCGTGGATGATCTCGGCCGTGCCGATGGCCGCCAGATCGCCGTCGCCCTGGTAGATGAACACGAACTTCTCGGGGTTCGTGCGCTTGATCCCCGTGGCCACGGCCGGGGCACGGCCGTGGGGCGACTCGACCACGTCGACGTCGAAGTAGTCGTAGAGGAACACGCTGCACCCCACCGAGGCGGCCGCGATCGTGCGTTCGCGCACCCCGAAGTGGTCGATCGCCTCGGCCACGAGCCGGTGGATCACCCCGTGGTGGCACCCCGGGCAGAAGTGGAACGGTTTGTCCGTGAGGCTCTGGGGCTTGGTGAACACGGCCTTCATGCCGCCTCCTCCCCGGCGGGCAGCCGGCGCACGATCTCCTCGTAGATGTCGTCGGGGCTCGGCAGGTACCCGGGCGGGTACCCCGCGAAGTGCACCGGCACCCGGCCTTCCACCGCGAGGCGCACGTCCTCCACCATCTGGCCGGTGTTGAGCTCCACGGTCAGGAGGGGCACCCCCTGCTCCGCCACCTGCCGCACCGCCTCGTCGGGAAACGGCCACAGCGTGATCGGCCTTACGTACCCGACCTTTCGGCCCTCGTCGTTTAGCCGGTCCACCGCGCTCTTGGCGATCCGGGCGGCCGAGCCAAAAGCCACCACCGCGATCTCGCAGCTCTCCGGCACCTTCACCTCGGCCCGGGTCTCCTTTCGCCGGATCTCCCCGTACTTCTGGGCGAGCTTCCAGTTGTGCTCGGCGAGCTCCCCGTCCCCCAGGTAGAGCGACTTGATCCGGCGGCCCGGCCGGCCCGCCGCGCCCGTGGCGGCCCACGCCTCCTTGGGGAACGCCTTGGGCTCCGGTTCCCACTCCTCCAGGGGTTCCTTCATCATGCCCACCATGGCGTCGGCCAGGATCATCACGGGGGTCCGGTACTGGTCGGCCAGGTCGAAGGCCAGGATCGTGAGATCGTACATCTCCTGGACCGAGGCCGGGGCGAGCACGATGGTGCGGTAATCGCCGTGGCCCCCGCCCCGGGTGGCCTGGAAATAGTCGCCCTGGCTCGGGGCGATGCCCCCCAGCCCCGGCCCCGAGCGCTGCACGTTCACGATGACGCCGGGGATCTCGCTCCCGGCCATGTAGCTGATGCCCTCCTGCTTCAGGCTGATGCCGGGGCTCGAGGAGCTCGTCATGGCCCGTTTGCCCGTGGCCCCCGCGCCCAGGAGCATGTTGATCGACGCGATCTCGCTTTCGGCCTGCACGAACTGCCCGCCGATCCGGGGGAGCACCTTGCTGAGGTACTCGGGCACGTCGCTCTGGGGGGTGATGGGGTACCCGAAGTAGTACCGGCACCCGGCCGCCACGGCGGCCTTGGCCAGGGCCACGTTGCCCTTTTCGAAGCTCACCTTGCGATCGCTCATTTCCAGACCTCGATCACCACGTCGGGGCACATGCGGGCGCAGATGGCGCACCCCGTGCACGCCTCCGGGTCCTTGAGCCCGACCGGCTGGTACCCCTGGGGGTTCAGGCGGTCGGTGATCTCCAGACACTCCCGGGGGCAGAACTCCACGCAGATGCCGCAGCTCTTGCAGCGCTCTTCCCGTATCACGAGTTTGGGCATGCTTCTCCTCCACGGCTTGGAGCCGCGGACCTTACCAGCCGAGCGGTTGAGGTGTCAATCGGGCCGACCTCATGAGAGTCAGTGTTTCGTCTCGCCAAACCGTACGCCGAATCCCGCGGAAAAAAGGGGGTCGTGAACCCCTTTACAAGGAAAGCCGGCCTGCTATGTTGTTCTTTCAGAACTTTGTTTCAGAAGGGGAGCAACACGTCTCGCCCGGGAGGTGGACCATGGCCCGACGCACATCGACCCACGCCCCGAAGGTCAAAGCCCCCCTGCCGGTCATGATGCGACTGCGCGGGCTCGCGCCCGAGGTCGCCCGGTTCGTGACCGAGGTGGGGGAATCGGTGGAGGCGGTGCCCTGCGGGAACGCGGTTTGCGCCCTCGTGGGGTCCCCGCCCGACGAGTTCCGGATCGTGTGGATCGACGCCAGCGGTCGCCGGTGCCTCGACGACGAGGTGCCCGCCGAGCGACTGGAGGAGATCCGGGCCCGGATCCGGGAGGCCTACTTCCACACGCCCTGGGACGTGCGGTACCTGAGCGAGGCCGGGAAGCGCACGTTCCTCGTGGCCGTGTCGGACGAACTGGCCCAGGCCGTGCGGGAGGCCTGCGGCGCGGCGTTGGCGTAGGGGAAGTTGGGCCGACGGGCCGATCACCGCGAACCGGGGTGGCGGAACCAAACGGCCCCGGGAGGTCCGTGCTGCGAGCGGGTTTGACCGCGGGGGAACTCCGATAGGGGCTGATTTCTCGGGTTTATCTGTGAAAATCCGTGTCCATCTCTGGCTCAAACCCTT
The DNA here is from genome assembly GCA_964624725.1 of uncultured Thermodesulfobacteriota bacterium. Classification (GTDB taxonomy): domain Bacteria; phylum Desulfobacterota; class Deferrisomatia; order Deferrisomatales; family Deferrisomataceae; genus Deferrisoma. Next base: position 7,811 of record CAZUYO010000002.1, on the reverse strand, counting down.
CCCGATTCACGGCCGTTCCTCCCCCGTGTCCGGGTCGATCCGGAGCGAACCCCACCGCAGCGCCCCCACCCGGTCCGGGGGCACCGGCGTTCGCACCCACCACCCGTCGGGGGCCACCCGGCTCACCGCCCCGAGTCCCAGGCACCACCCATCCCGGTCCAGCACCCCCACGAGCCGCCCCGGGAGGGGCCGGCCCATGCCGTAGACCGGCAGATCCGGGGCAACGCGGATCTCCCCGGCGCCCTGGAAGTGGCTCCGGAACCGGGCCGCCCGCGAGGCGGCCCGCTCTTCGAAGGACCTCTCCCGCACCCCCTCCGGCGGCCGCCGCCGCACCACCCGGAACCGGGGATCCCGTTCCATCGGGCCCGCGACGGGCTCGAGTTCCCGGTCCCGCTCCAAGGCCACCACCGCGCACGGGGCCAGGGCCTCGGCCTTCCAGGTTTTGAGCGCCACCCCGCCCTCCGAGGGCGCCACGAGCCCGGTGGTGTCCACCACGATCCGCCGGCACCCCCGTTCCCGGGCCCGCGCCGCGAGCTTCGTCACCCCGACCACGGTGGGGAGCATGTGGCCCCGGGGGCTCGTGCTGCCCACGAACCACCGGGCCTCCACCCGGGGCTCGACCCCCTCCTCACAGATCACCAGGCTCTGGACCGTGGGCGGCCCCCAGGCGCCCTGGCCCACGTCGGCGTCGACCCACCCCACCCGCTCCCCGGCCCGGGTCCAGGCCTCGACGAGCTCGCGGACCGTCGTGGTCTTCCCCCGGTCGGTGCGGCCGATCACGAGCACCGTGGGGACCTCGCCCACGAGTTCGGCGATCGGTCGCCCGCTCCCGGTCATCGGGCCGCCCCCCGGGCCAGCGCCTTCCCCAGTTCGAACGCCTCCCGGTTCGCCTCGAACCCCGGCAGCCGCTCCCGCACCGTGTCGAGAAGCGCCTCGTCCGGCACCGGCAGGTTCCCCAGGGCCGCCGCGAGCCCCAGGGCGATCACGTTCACCTGCCGCAGCGACCCGAACCGCTCCCTGCAGGCCGCCTCGAGCCCCACGAAATGCACCCGCGGCGTGACCCGTTCGATCCCCTCCCGGAGGCGCTCCAGGCTCGGGTAGGCGGCCGTGCCGAGCCGCACCGCCGTGGGCACCCGGGGCGCGGTTTCGCTCACGACCACGGTGTCGGGGTTCATGAGGGGAAGCGACCGCAGGGCCTCCAGGGGCTCGAGGGCCAGGACCAGGTGGGCCCCGCCCCGGGGGATCAGCCCCGAAAACGCCTGGCACCGGGGATCCTCGAGCTCGGCCCCCTCGAGAACCCGGTAGCGCACGTGGGACGTGACCCGCCCCTCCCGCTGGGCCCCGCCCCGGCGCTCGGCGCCCGTCACCTCGACCCCGGAGCGCAGGGCCGCGAGCTTCAGCAGCGTGCCCAGGGTGATCACGCCCTGGCCCCCGATGCCGGCGATCAGGATGTCGTAGCGCCTCATGCCGCCCCCTTTCGCCGGATCCGGGTCGTGGTGATGGCCGAGTTGGGACAGATCTCCTCGCACACCCCGCAGCGCTGACACAGCCCCGGGTCGATGAGGTAAACGGGCCCGTCCGGGGTCTCCTCCTCCCGGATCGCGGGGCAGGCGAGCTCCCGGTAGCACCGGTGGCAGCGCTGGCAGCGCTCGGGGTCGAGGTCCACCCACTCCTCGGCCGCCGGCGGGGCGAGCTTGCGGCGGCGCTCGGCCTGCAGCGCGCACTCGCCCTCCACCACGATCACCCGCACGCCCGACCCCGAAAGGGCCTCCCGCAGGAGCACCTCCAGCGGCCGCACCCGGAACGCATCGGCCCGCCGCACCCACTCCACCCCGAGGCTTCGGACGAACCCCACGAGGTCCACGGCCTTGCGGGGGGTGCCGTCCACGAGCCGGTCGGTGGTGGGGCTCGGCTGGTGCCCGGTCATGGCGACCCACCGGTTGTCGAGGATGAGGAGCACCAGGTCCGCCCCGTTCTGCACGGCATTAAGGAGCGTGGGCACCCCCGAGTGGAAGAACGTGGAGTCCCCCACCAGGGCCACCACGGGCTGGTCGGTCACCTGGGCCACGGCCTGGCCGCTCCCGGCGCCGCAGTTCATGCAGGTGACCCAGTCCGACACCCGAAACGGCGGGAGCACCGACAGGGTGTAGCACCCGATGTCCCCGGCGAACACGGTGTCGGGCCCGGCCGCCCGTTTGAGGGCGTAGTTGGTGCCCCGGTGGGGGCATCCCGGGCAGAACGCCCCCTGCCGGGGGGGCACCTCGGCCGCCACGGCCCGCCAGGCCTCGGCCCCCTTCGTGCGGGACGCCGGCACCGGCCGGCCCAGGGCCTCGGCCAGGCCGTCCACCACCCGGTCCACGTCGATCTCGCCCGCGGCCGGGAAGAGCTCCTTTCCCACGATGGGCGTGCGCACCCCGGCGTCGTAGGCCCACCGCTTCGCCTGGAACTCCAGGAACCCCTCGAGCTCCTCCACGAACACGACCCGGTCGAGCCCGGCCAGAAACCGGGTGACCACCCCGGGATCCAGCGGGTAGCTCAGCCCCACCTTGAGCACCGGCACGTCCCGGAGCCCCAGGATCTCCAGGGCCTCCATGGCGTAGGCGAAGAGAAGCCCCGAGCACACGAGGCCCACCCGGCCGCTCCCGGGAATCACCCGGTTGAGCCCCAGGCTCGCGGCGTCGGCCCGCAGCCGCTCCACGTTCGCAAGGCAGCGGCCGTGGTTTTTCACCGCAAAGTCGAAGAGGTTGAGGAACCGCTCGGGGTTCCGCTCGAACCGGCCCCGGTAGGTCACACGCTCCGGCAGCGGCCCGAGCCGCAGGGTGCCGATGTTGTGGCAGAGCTTGGAGGGGGCGTTCACCACGAACGGCAGGTCGTAGGCCTCCGAGAGCTCGAAGGCCCGGCGGGTCATCTCCTTGGCCTCCTGGATGTCGGCCGGCTCGAGCACGGGCAGGTGGGTGTGGAGGCTGTACCACCGGTCGTCCTGCTCGCCGGTGGAGCTCGTGGCCCCGGGGTCCGACCCGAGCACCACCACCATGCCGGCCCGCACCCCGGTGTACCCGGCGAAGTGGAACGGCTCGGCGGCCACGTTCATGCCCACGTGCTTCATGGCCACCATGGAACGCACCCCGGCCCACGAGGCCCCCAGGGCCCCCAGGGCGGCCACGTGCTCGTTGGTGCTGATCTCGGCGTAGAGCCCCGGGAACGCGGTCCGGAGCTCCTGGAGCACGGTGCCCACCTCGCTCGCGGGGGTGCCCGGGTAGGTGGAGAAGTACCCGAGCCCGGCCTCGAGCCCGCCCCGGGCCAGGGCCTCGTTGCCCATGGCCAGGATGGCCCGGCCGGCCTCGGCCGACGCGAGCGGGTTCACGGCCCGGCCTCCAGGGGCTCGATCTCGGCCCCGTGGCGAAGGATCCGAAGGCCCTCCACGGCGACGGCCTCCTCCCCGGCCGGCAGGATCCAGCGGGTCACCCCGGCCTCGGCGAGCACCCGGGCCCGGGCCCGTTGGGCCGGGGTGGAAAGCCGCCCCGTGGCCCAGAGCTCGAGGCCCACGCCGGCCCGCCGGAGTTCCCGGGCCAGCACCAGGGGATCCAGGAAATACACCGGCGCGTCCCCCGGGTCCCCCAGGCGCCCGGTCAGAAGGAGAAGCCCCCGGCACCCCAGGGCCTCGGCGCCCCGGGCCTCGGCCAACAGCGCCGCCCGGTTCCGGTCGCGGCACACGAGCGGCACCACCACCGGCCGCTCGGGCCGGTCGAGGAGGACGCCTGCCGCGAGCGCCAGGGGGTGCACGCCCTCCCCCGGGTCGTCGAACGCGACCCCGACGCCTTCGGGGAGCCCCCGCAGGCGTTCCCACACCGCCCCGGCCCCGTCGGCCGGCGACACGGCTCCCACGGCCACCCACCGTTCGGCGCTCATCGTCCCTTCCCTCCCGTGGACCGGGGCCGCCGGGGCGGCGGCGCGGGCGCCCGGGCCCGCTCGAACGCCTCGGCCCGGCCCAGGGCCTCCAATCGCTCCCAGATCAGCTCCCACACGCAGTCGCGGCCCGGATCGGCCTCGCAGGCCCCGCCGTTGGCGTCTTCGCACGGCCCGTTCCGAAGGCTCTTGGGGCACCCGGTCACGGGGCACAGCCCGGCCGTCTCGTTGAGGAGGCACTCCCCGCACAGGGCGCACTGCTCGTGGAACACCCCCACCCGCTCCACCGTGCCGACGAAATGGGCGTCGAGCCCGGCCACCACGGGCTTGCCCACGAGCTCCGCCACGGCCTGGGCCCCGCCCCCGCAGGCGAGGCACACGACCCCGTCGGCCGCCTCGAGCTCCCGGGCCACCCGTTTGAGGTCCCGCCGGGTGAGACGCCGGTCGCAGGGGCTGGGCAGGTCCACCCGGGCCAGCACCTCGAACCCCTCGGCCTCCATGCGCTCGGCCAGGTCGTCCACCTGGGCCGACCCGCCCGTCTGACACACGGCCGCGCAGTCGGCGCAGCCCACGATCACCCAGCGCGCCCCGTCCCCCAGGGCGAACCGGACCTCCTCCCAGGGCTTCGGCGTGGTCACGACCATGGCTGGCTACCTCCGTTGGCGGGGGAGAACCGTGCGGACGCGAGGACGCGTGGACGTGCGGACGGGTGGAGGTGCGGACGGTAGAACTACCGGAGGTCGCTGGTCGTAGGTCGTTGCAGTCCGACGACCGACGACGAACGGCAGTCCCCCCATTCCCGCTTCCCGATTCACGGCGATTGAGCGTCCCACCGTCCCGACGTCCGCCCGTCCTAACGTCCTAACGTCCACACGTCCCAGCGTCCGCACGTTCAATAGCACCCCGGCTCCGGGGCGGTCAATCCGGCCCCTTGGGCCCCCGTGCTTGACTCGGGGGCCCAAGGGCGTAGAATGGCGCCGCTTTTTGCCCGGAAACCCGAAGGCCGGCACCGACCCGACTCCGATTCCGACACCCGTGCGCCTTTCCAACCTCTCCGTTGCCGCCGTGCTGGAGCGGGAACTCCACCCGACCCAGCTCCTGGTGCTCTCGTTCGCGGCCGCGATCTTCGGGGGCGCCGCCCTCCTCATGACCCCGTGGGCCACCACCGGGCCCCCCCTGGGGTTTGTGGACGCCCTGTTTACCGCCACCTCGGCCACCTGCGTGACGGGGCTCGTGGTGGTGGACACGGGCACGGCCTTCACCCGGTTCGGCCAGGGGGTGATCCTCGCCCTGATCCAGCTCGGGGGCCTGGGGATCATGACGTATTCGAGCGTGTTTCTCCTGCTCGCGGGCCGGGGCCTCTCGTTTCGGGGGGAGGCCCTCGTGGAGGAGACCCTGGGCCGCAAGCACCGCACGAGCCCCCGGCGGCTCGTGCGCGACGTGTTCCGCTACACCATGCTCATCGAGGCCGCGGGCGCGGCCGTGCTTTACCTCGCGTTCCGGCGGGTCCACCCCTGGGACGAGGCCCTGTGGTCGGCCGTGTTCCACAGCGTGTCGGCGTTCTGCAACGCGGGGTTTTCCCTCTACGCCACGAGCTTCACGGCGTTCCGGGGCGACTGGCTTTTGAACCTCACCATCATGCTCCTGATCACCCTGGGCGGGCTGGGGTTCCTCGTCCTCGAGGACCTGGCCGACGCCTGGGCCGACCGCCGGGCGGGCCGGCCGGCCCGGCTCGGGCTTCACACCAAGGTGGTGCTTGCGACGTCCGCGGTCCTCACCTTCGGCGGCGCGGCCGGCGTGTGGTTCTTCGAGGCCCCCAACACCCTGGCCGGGCTTCCGTGGCACGAGCAGGTGGTGGCGAGCCTGTTCCAGTCGGTCACCGCGCGGACGGCCGGGTTCAACACCCTGGATTACGGGGCGCTCACCAACACGACGCTCTTTTTCACGATCCTCCTCATGTTCATCGGCGCGAGCCCCGGCTCCTGCGGCGGCGGCATCAAAACCACGACCTTCGCCGTGGTGGCGGGGCTCTTTCGCGACCGGCTCCGGGCCCGGGAGCGGGTGAGCCTGTTCCGGCGCACCCTCCCCGAGGCCACCGTGGCCCGGGCCGTGTCGCTCCTGATGGCCTCGTTCGCGTTCGTCACCCTCGTGATCTTCGCGCTGCTCGCCACCGAGATCGGACCCGTGCCCCACCGAAGCGGCGGGGGCACGTTCTTGGAGATCTTTTTCGAGGCGGTGAGCGCGTTCGGCACCGTGGGGCTCTCCACCGGCATCACCCCCGGCCTGAGCACGGCCGGCCGCCTGCTTCTTACCTTCACCATGTTCGTGGGCCGGGTGGGGCCGCTCACGCTCGCCATCGCGGTGGGCCGGAAGCGTGAACCCGGCCGGTTCCTGTACGCGGAAGAGAACCTGATGGTGGGATGATGGACAAACGATTCGCGGTGATCGGGCTCGGGAACTTCGGCATGGCCCTGGCCGTGGAGCTCGCCCGGCTGGGCCGGACCGTGCTGGCCGTCGACGCCAACCCCGAGCGGGCCCGGGAGGCCCAGGCCTTCGTGGACCAGGCCGTGGTGGCCGACGCCACGGCCCTCGAGAGCCTGAAGGCCCTGGGCCTCGAAAAGGTGGACGTGGCCACCGTGAGCCTGGGCGGCCGCATGGAGGCCTCGATCCTGGTGGTGCTGCACCTCACCCGGCTCGGGGTGCCCGAGATCGTGGCCAAGGCCCTGAGCGAGGACCACGGGGAGATCCTGCGACGGGTCGGCGCCACCCGGGTCGTGTTCCCCGAAAAGGAGATGGCCCACCGGGTGGCCGAACGGGTGAGCTCCCGCAACGTGATGGACTACCTGTCGCTGGCCTCGGGGTTCGGGGTGCTCGAGCTCGCCCCCCCGAGGGAGATGGTGGGGAAAACCCTGGCCGAGCTCGATCTCACCCGCCGGTTCGGGGTCCAGGTGGTCGCGGTCAAGGAGCTCATCCCCGAGCAGGTCCACATCACCCCGCCCCCCGACCGGGTGGTGAAGGACAGCGACATTCTCGTGGTGTACGGCCCCGAGGGGGCGGTGCGCCGGCTCAAGGAAGCGTGAGATGGAACGCCGACGGTTCGCCGTGATCGGGCTCGGGAACTTCGGGTCGTACCTGGCCCGGTACCTCTACGAGATGGGCCACGACGTCCTGGCCGTGGACCGCAACGGCAAGGCCGTGGAGGCGGTGGAGCCCTACTGCTCGGCCGCCCGGGTGGCCGACGCCTCCGACAAGGAGGACCTCCAGGCCGCCGGGGTCCACAACGCCGAGGTGGCCGTGGTGGCCCTGGGCACCCGGATCGACTCCTCGATCCTCGCGACCCTGTTCCTCCGGGAGTTCGGCGTGAAGGAGATCCTCGTGAAGGCCGTGTCCCACGACCACGCCCGGATCCTTTCGCGCATCGGGGCCACCGAGGTGATCCAGCCCGAGCGCGACATGGCCGTGCAGGTGGCCCAGCGCCTGGCCGAACCCGACGTGCTCGACCGGCTGCCGTTTCTCGAGGGCTACGTGCTGGTGGAGCTCCGGGCCCCCAAGGCGCTGTGGGGCCGCAGCCTCGCCGAGGCCCACCTGCGGCGCAAGTGGGGGCTCTCGGTGGTCCAGGTGCGCCGGTGGGAGGGCGGCAAGGAGCAGGCCCTCTTCGCGGGGCCCGACACCGACCTGCGCCAGGGCGACGTGCTGGTGGCCCTCGCCAAGCCCGAGGACGTGGAGCGGTTCCGCCGGGAGAACCCGGGGTAGGGCCCCCCCTCGCGTTGACCGGTTCTCCGGGCATCAAGTAGCATACGCCCCTTCTGAGGCGCGGAAGCCCGCCCCGGCCCTTGCGGGGCCGTACAACGCCCGGGGGAGTCGAAAGGGGGTCGGTGCCCCGGTAGGGGAGCGCCTTCCAAGTA
>CAZUYO010000001.1:37141-49503 GCA_964624725.1 uncultured Thermodesulfobacteriota bacterium | reverse complement strand
AATCGTCCCCACGTTCACGTGCGGCTTCGTTCGCTCAAACTTTTCCTTGGCCATGATGAACCTCCTGCTGTCGTGTCGCGTGCGCCGCTCGGGCGCCGGCTAGACGGCCCGGGCCACCACCTGCTCGGCGACCTTCGCCGGGGCCTCCTGGTAGTGGCTGAACTGCATGGTGAAGGTCGCCCGCCCTTGGGTTCTCGACCGCAGGGCCGTGGCGTACCCGAACATCTCCGCCAGGGGCACCGCCGCCCGGACCAGCCGGGCCCCGCCCCGTTGATCCATCTCCAGAATCCTGCCCCGCCGCGCGTTGAGGTCGGCGATCACGTCGCCCAGGAACTCCTCGGGCGCCACCACCTCGACCGCCATCACCGGCTCCAGGATCCGGATCCCGGCCCGCTCGGCCGCGTCCCGAAGGGCCTGGGACGCCGCAATCTTGAACGCGATCTCCGAGCTGTCCACCGGGTGGTACGATCCGTCCACCAGGGCCACCCGGACCCCCACCACCGGGTAGCCCGCCCGGAACCCCCGGTCGAGGGCCTCCGAGACCCCCTTTTCCACGGCCGGGACGTACTCCCTCGGCACCACCCCTCCCACGGAGCGGTTCTCGAACCGGAAGCCCTCCTCGGGTTCGAGGGGTTCCACCTCGAGGACCACGTGGCCGTACTGGCCCCGGCCCCCGGTCTGGCGGACGAACCGTCCCTCCCCCCGTGCCGGGCCCCGGAAGGCCTCGCGGTAGGCCACCATGGGCCGGCCCACGTTGGCCTCCACCTGGAACTCCCGCATCAGCCGGTCGACGATCACCTCCAGGTGGAGCTCCCCCATGCCCGAGAGGATCGTCTGCCCCGTTTCCTCGTCCACCCGGACCCGAAACGACGGGTCCTCCGCGGCGATCTTCGCCAGGGCCACCCCGAGCTTCTCCTGGTCGGCCTGGCTCTTGGGCTCGACCGCCACCGAGATGACCGGCGTGGGCACCTCGATGGCCTCGAGCACCACCGGGGCCGCGGGGTCGCACAGGGTGTCGCCCGTGGCGGAGTTGCGAAGGCCCACCGCGGCGGCGATGTCGCCGGCCGCCACCCCGTCGATCTCCCGGCGCTCGTTGGCGTGCATCTCGAGGATGCGGCCGATCCGTTCCTTTTTGCCGAGGCGCGGGTTGTAGACGTACCCGCCGGCCCGCATCTGCCCCGAGTAGACCCGGAAGAAGGTGAGCTGGCCCACGTAGGGGTCGGTCATCACCTTGAACGCGAGGGCCGCGAACGGCTCGTCGTCGCTGGCCCGCCGCACCACCCGCTCGCCGGTCCGGGGATCCGATCCCTCGTAGGGCGGCACGTCCACCGGGCTCGGCAGATACTCGACGATGGCGTCGAGCAGAAGCTGGACCCCCTTGTTCCGGAACGCGGCCCCGCACAGGACCGGCACTCCCTTGAGCCCCAGGCACGCCCTTCGCAGGGCCGCCCGGATCGCCTCCTCCCCCAGCTCGGCCCCTGCGACGTAGGCCGAGAGCACCTCCTCGTCCACGTCGGCCAGGGCCTCGAGCATCCGCTCGCGCATCCGCCGGGCCTCGGGCAGGATCTCCTCGGGGATCGGAAGATCCTCGTAGCGTTCCCCGAGGCTCTCGTCGTCCCAGATCCGGGCCCGCCACCCGACGAGGTCCACCACCCCCCGGAACCCCTCTTCGCGCCCCAGGGGGATCTGGACCGGGATCGGGTTTGCCCCGAGCCGCTCCCGGAGCTCCCCGACCACCCGGTGGAAGTCCGCGCCGGGCCGGTCCATCTTGTTCACGAACGCGATCCGTGGAACCCGATAGCGATCGGCCTGACGCCAGACCGTCTCGGACTGGGGCTCCACCCCCCCCACCGCGCAAAACACCGCGACCACCCCGTCCAGGACCCGCAGGCTCCGCTCCACCTCGATGGTGAAGTCCACGTGCCCCGGGGTGTCGATGATGTTGATCCGATGCCCGAGCCAGAAGCAGGTGGTCGCGGCCGCGGTGATCGTGATGCCGCGCTCCTGCTCCTGCTCCATCCAGTCCATGACCGCCGTGCCCTCGTGCACCTCCCCAAGGCGGTGGCTCACCCCGGTGTAGTACAGGATCCGCTCGGTCGTGGTCGTCTTGCCCGCGTCGATGTGGGCCGCGATGCCGATGTTCCTGTACCGCTCGATCGGGGTCTGCCTGGGCACGACACCTTTCCTACGCGGGAGCCCGGAGCTCCCCTACCACCGGAGATGCGAGAACGCCTTGTTGGCCTCGGCCATCCGGTGGGTGTCCTCGCGCTTCTTCACCGCGCCGCCGCGGTTCTGGTACGCGTCGAGGATCTCGTTGGCCAGGCGGTCGCGCATGGTGCGCTCGCCCCGGGCCCGGGCGTACCCCACGAGCCACCGGATCCCCAGACTCACCTGGCGGCGGGGGTTGACCTCCACCGGCACCTGGTAGGTGGCGCCGCCCACCCGGCGGGACTTCACCTCCACGATGGGCTTCACGTTCTGGAGCGCCGCGTGGAACACCTCGAGGCCGTTCTGGTTCGTCTTGCTCTCCACGACCTCCAGGGCCCCGTACACGATCTTCTCGGCCACGCTCTTCTTGCCGTCGCGCATGACCTTGTTGATCAGCTTGCCGAGGAGCTCGTCGCCGTACACCGGATCGGCGATCTGCCGATACTTGGGGCGCTTCGGCGCCACGGGCTGGTCGTAGCGACTGCGCTTCTTCGCCATGGCCAACTCCTACTTGGGCTTCTTGGCGCCGTACTTGGACCGCCCCTGCCGGCGCTTGTCCACGCCCGAGGCATCCAACGTACCGCGGATGATGTGATACCGGACGCCCGGAAGGTCCTTGACCCGGCCCCCCCGGATGAGCACCACCGAGTGCTCCTGCAGGTTGTGCCCCTCCCCCGGGATGTAGGCCGTGACCTCCTTGCCCGTGGTCAGCCGCACACGGGCAACCTTCCGGAGGGCCGAGTTCGGCTTCTTCGGCGTGGTCGTGTACACGCGGGTGCACACCCCGCGCTTCTGGGGACAGCACTCCAGGGCCGGAGACGCCGTCCGCTTCTTCACCTTCTTTCGGCCCTTACGCACGAGCTGGTTGATCGTGGGCATCCAGAACCTCCTCGACGGTTTCGGGGGCCCAACCCGAAAACGAAACACGCACCTGCCGTCGGCCCCGGGTCCCTTCAGGCGCGGCCCACGGCGCAGCAACCACTTCCAGTTGGAGCGCTTTTGCGGTCGACGAACGTGTTCGGTTCGGCGAGCTGTCTCGGCGGCTCATGCCTCGGACGGGCAGCGGAGCCGTTGGGGAGCGGTCTCCCCCAAAAGGGAACGCGGAGGCTATCACACCGGTTCGGGCGGTGCAAGGGCCCCCGCGCGATTTTTTCGGGGCCTCGGGGGCCGGTTCCCCCCCGGGGGCGCGGCCCCCGGCTACTTCAGGAACGTGCGCAGCTTGCGGCTGCGGGTGGGGTGGCGCAGCTTGTGGAGCGCCTTGGCCTCGATCTGGCGGATCCGCTCCCGGGTCACCGCGAAGTCCCGGCCCACCTCCTCCAGGGTGTGGTCCGATTTCTCGTCGATGCCGAACCGCATCCGGAGCACCTTCTCCTCCCGGGGGGTGAGGGTGGCCAGGACCTCCCGGGTCTTCTCGGCCAGGTTCGCGTGCTCGGCCGCCTCGTCGGGGAGGATCGCGTTCTTGTCCTCGATGAAGTCGCCCAGGTGGCTGTCTTCCTCGTCCCCGATGGGGGTTTCGAGGCTGATGGGCTCCTTGGCGATCCGCAGCACCTTGCGGACCTTGGCCACGCTCATGTCCATGCGCTCGGCGATCTCCTCGGGTTTGGGCTCCCGGCCGAGCTCCTGCACCAGGTAGCGGCTCGTGCGCACGAGCTTGTTGATCGTCTCCACCATGTGCACCGGCACCCGGATCGTGCGGGCCTGGTCGGCGATGGCCCGGGTGATGGCCTGCCGGATCCACCAGGTGGCGTACGTGGAGAATTTGTACCCCCGCTGGTACTCGAACTTGTCCACGGCCTTCATGAGCCCGATGTTGCCCTCCTGGATCAGGTCGAGGAACTGGAGCCCCCGGTTCGTGTACTTCTTGGCGATGCTCACCACGAGCCGCAGGTTCGCCTCGATCAGCTCGGTCTTCGCCATCTTCGCGCGCATCTGCCCCGACTTGATGGCCTTGACCTTCTCGAACAGGGCGTCGCGGGTGAGCCCGGTGCGCTCCTCCGCCTCCCGGATCGCGTCGAGGTGGCCCCGGATCTCCTTCCGGAGGCGCTTGACCTGGTCGGGCCGGCGGCCCATCTCCTCGCAGATGGCCCGGAGGCTCTTGCCCTCCCATAGGGCCAGGAACTCCTGGGCGCTCATGCCGATCTCGCCCTCGATGGCCCGAAGCCGGGACTCCGCGGCCCGCACGCGGTCGGCCAGCTCGAAATAGCGCTCCACGATCTGGTCCACCACCGTGTCCTTGAGGCCCAGGGACCGGAAATGGCGCACCATCTCCTTCTGGATCGAAGCGATCTCGGCCCCCACGTCCTCCCCGGCGGCCTGGCGGGCCCTGAGCTCGGAGCGCTGTTGGTCGAGGCTGCGCAGGGTTTCGATCACCGCGAGCACCCGGTCCACCTGGCTCTCCGGACCGCCCGGCTCCCCGGGGGACTCCTCGGCCTCGTCGCCCTCGTCGTCCTCGGCCTCCCCGGCGTCTTCCAAGTCGTCGCTCAGGTCCATGACCGTGCGGAGACTCACCTCGCCGGTGCGGAGCTTCTCCCCCAGGGCCACGATCTCCTCCACCGCGAGGGAGCCGCTAAAGGCCGCCTCGAACGCCTCGTTCAACCCGGCCTCGATGCGCTTGGCGATCTCGACCTCCCCCTCCCGGGTCAGGAGCGACACCGAGCCCATCTCCCGCAGGTACATGCGGACCGGATCGTTCGTGCGCTCGAACAGGGCCTCGTAGTCGGAGCGTTCCTCCTCCTCGGCCGGCTCCTCCTTTGTCTTCAGCTCCTTGGACTCCTCGGCGCCCTCGGGCTGGAACGCCTCGCCCCCCTCGGAGGCGGCCTCCACCGCCTCCTCCTCGACCACCTCGATGTCGAGGTCCCGCAGGGTCATGATGAGATCGTCGATCGCCTCGGGATCCACGTACTCGTCGGGCAGGAAATCGTTGAGCTCCCGGTAGGTCACGTACCCCCGATCGCGCCCTTCCTCGATGAGCTCCTCGAAGTCTTCGAGCCGAAACCCTCTGCTCATGTCCGTCCGCTCTCCCGTCGCTTGGTTCGCCACGCCTCGCCCTACCCCCGCAGCCGGGCGATCTCCTGGTCCAACTCCGTCTTCCGGCGCAGGCACTCTTGCACCCCGCGCCGGTCGCCGGCCTCTTCGGCGGCCCGCAGGCGCCGGAGCACCTGGGCCGCCTCTCGCCGGGCGGCCCGAAGCCGGAGCCGGCGCACCAGTTCCCCGAACTCGGGGAACGTTCCGTCCTCTTCCACGGCGAGCCGCGCCACCAGGGGCCGCACGGCCTCGGGCGCCCGCTCCAGCACGAGCCCCTCGGGCTGCTCCGCCACCCACCGGGCCGCGTCCCGGAGCGGCCCGGGGGCGAGCCAGTCCTCCATGCCCTCGTGCCGAAACGCCTCCCGGGTGCGGGGCCGGTGCACGAGACACGCCACCACGGCCCGCTCCAGGGGATCCTCCGGGGGGGGAGCCGCGTCCTCCGCCGGCCCCCGTTCCCGCCGGGGCGCGCCCCGGGCCCGCTGCCGGAGCCGGGCCTCGTCCACCTCGAGCACCTCGGCCGCCCGGCGGGCGTAGAGGTCCCGGGCCAGGGGGTCGGCCACCTTCGCCAGGAGCTCCCCCACCCGGTCCGCCGCCCGGAGCCGGCCCGGCACCGAGGAGCGATCCACCCGCCGGGCCAGGTCCTCCAGAAACCGGTCGAACAGCGGCGGGGCCTCCCGCACCGCCGCCTCGAGATCCCCGCCCTCGCGGACGAAGGAGTCGGGATCGTGGCCCGGGGGCAGAAACACCGCCCGGCAGTCCATCCCCTCGGCCAGGAACACCTCGAGGCTCCGGAGCGCCGCCCGTCGGCCGGCCTCGTCGCCGTCGTAGATCAGCACCACCCGCTCGGCCCGCCGCCGGAGCTCCCGGAGGTGCTCCGGGCCCAGGGCGGTGCCCAGGGTGGCCACGGCCCGGGCGTGCCCCCGGCCGTGGAGGCTGATCACGTCCATGTACCCCTCGACCACCCAGGCCTCCCGGCCGCGGCGAAGGGCGTCGGCCGACTGGTGGAGCCCGTAGAGGAGCCGCCGCTTCTGGAACACCGGGGTTTCCGGCCCGTTGAGGTACTTGGGCTCCCCCTCGCCCAGGACCCGCCCCCCGAACCCCACGACCCGGCCGGCCGCGTCCTGGATGGGGAACATGAGCCGGTCCCGGAACCGGTCGTACACGCCCCCGCCGTCCCGCGCCCGCACCAGGCCGGCCTGTTCGGCCACCCCCAGATCCCACCCCCGGCTCTTGAGGAACCGGGCCAGGGGATCCCACCCCTTGGGGGCGTACCCTAGGCCGAACCGCTCGGCCAACTCCGGCCCGATCCCCCGCCGCTCCAGGTAGGCCCGGGCCGGCTCCCCGGCCCGGCCCGCGGTGAGCTGGTGGCGGAAGTACCGCGCCGCCAGTTCCAGGACCGCCAGGAGCCGCGCCTTTTCGTCCCGGTCCGGCCGGGGCCCGGCCGGGTCCCGGGCCAGGGGCACCCCCGCCTCCCGGGCGAGCCGCTCCACGGCCTCGGGGAACCGCAACCCCTCCATCTCCATGACGAACCGGAAGAGATCCCCCCCGGCTCCGCACCCGAAGCAGTGGTAGAACCCCCGTTCGTCGCTCACCACGAAGCTCGGGGTGCGTTCGTCGTGGAACGGGCAAAGCCCCTTCCAGTTCTTCCCGGACGGCCGCAGCTCCACGTACCGCCCCACCAGGTCCACGATGGACACGCGGTCTCGGATCGCCTGGAGGGTCTCGTCGTCGAAGCGCATGGGGTCCGTTCCGTTTCCGGCCGACGGTCCCCGGGGCACGGCCCCGGGCACCCGGGCGCCGGGTTCGCCGCCGGGCCGGTCAGCGCCCGGAAAGCTCGGCCACCGTGGCCGCGTCGCCGTCGAGGGCCCGCCACCCCGCAACCCGCACGTCCGCGTCCAGGGCCTCGCGCACCGCCCGCCGGAGGGCCCCGGTGCCGCGGCCGTGCACCACCTTGAGCTCCCCCTGGCCGGCCAGGACCGCCCCGTCCAGCGCCCGGTCGAGCCGGCGCAGCGCCTCGTCCACCCGGCAGCCCACGAGCACCACCTCGCCGCCCGCCCGGGGCTGCGCCTGCACCCTCACCCCACCCCCGGCGGGGCGGGGGGCGGACGGGGCCGCCGGCTCCAACTGCGCGGGGGACGCCGTGACCCGAAGCCCCCCCAGATCGACCAGGGCCTGGCCGTCCTTGATCTCCACCACCCGGCCCTCGCGGCCCACCCCTTTGATCCGCACCCACTCCCCCTCGCGGGGGGGCGCCCCCCGTTCGGCGGGCTCCGGTGCCTCCCGCACCGCGGCCTCCATCCGCCGCTCGATCCGGGCCACCTGGGCCTCGGCCTCCTGCTGGGAGATCTCGCGCCGGGCGAACCGGCGGATCACCCGGGCCAGCCCCTTGCGGGCCCGTTGGATCTCGGCCCGGGCCTCCTCCCAGGCCTCCTCCCGGGCCCGCCGGCGGGCCGCCTCGGCCTCCCGCAACCGGCGCTCGGCCTCCTCGAGGCGCCGCCGGGCCTCGGCCTCGGCCTCCCGGGCCCGCCGCGCCGCCTCGAGGGCCTCGTCCCGGGCCCGCTCGATCTCGTGCAGGAATCCGGCCCCGGGTTCGTCGCCCCCGGCGGCGTAGGCCCGGGCCCGGGCCAGCACCCGGGGCGGGAACCCCGTGCGTTCGGCCACCTCGAAGGCGTTGGAGCGGCCGGTTCGGCCGTACACCAACCGGTAGAGCGGGCGGCCCGTCTCCCCGTCGAAGGCCACGGCCGCGTTCTCCGCGTCGGGCCGGGCGTAGGCGAACCCCTTGAGGCCCTCGAGATGGGTCGTCCCGATCACCGTGGACCCGGCGTCGAGGAGCGCCTCTAGCACCGCGAGCGCCAGCCCGCCGCCCTCCCGGGGATCGGTGCCCGCCCCCAGCTCGTCCAGGAGCACCAGGGTCCCGGCGTCCGCCCCCTCCAGGGCCTCCCGCAGCCGGCCGAGGTGGCCCGTGAAGGTGGACAGATGGCGGTCCAGATCCTGCTCGTCGCCGATGTCGGCGAACACCGGGTCGAACCACCCCACCCGGCTCCCCTCGGCGGCCGGCACGAACAGACCCGAGCGCGCCATGAGCACGAGGAGCCCGGCGGTCTTGAGAGCCACGGTCTTGCCCCCCGCGTTCGCGCCCGTGATCAGAAGGAGCCGGGCCCCGCCCACCTCCTCGCCGCCGACGAAGAGATCCACCGGGACCACCGGCTCGTCGGCCCGGAGCAGGAGCAGCGGGTGCCGAGCCTCCCGGAGCCCGAGCTCCCGGGCCTCCACCACCTCGGGCCGCACCCCCCCGAGCCTCCGGGCCAGGTGCCATTTGGCCGCCAGGAGATCGAGGTGGGCCGCCACGGCCACGTTCGCCGCGATGGCGCCGGCCTCCCGGCCGACCCAGGCCGTGAGCTCGGCGAGGATCCGCCGGATCTCCTCCTCTTCCTCCTCCAGGAGGGAGCCCATCCGGTTGTTGAGCTCCACCACCTCCAGGGGCTCGACGAAAAAGGTCTGCCCCGTGCGGGAGCGGTCGTGGACGATCCCGTCCAGGTAGCCCCGGAAGTCGGTGCGGAGCGGCACCACGTAGCGGCCGTCGCGCACCGTGACGAAATCGTCCTGCACCGCGGGCGCCAGGTCCCGCTCCCGCAGCAGGGCCTCAAGGCGCGAGCGGATCCTCCCCCGGACCCTCCGCAACTCCTCCCGGATCGCGGCCAGGCGCGGGCTCGCCCCGTCCAGGATCTCGCCCCGGGGCCCGAACACCCGGGCGAACCGGTCCACCAGGAGATCCAGGGGCCGCATCCGGCCGGCGTACCGCCCCAGGATCGATCCCTCGGCGGCCGCGTCCTCCAGGTACTCCTGGACCCGGGCGCAGGCCTCCAGGGTGTCGCGGATCTCGAGAAGGGCCTCCACCCCCAGGACCACCCCGGCCTTGCGGGCGGTGCGGAGGTGCGGCCCGATCTCCCGGAGCCCCCCCACCGGCGGAAGCCCCATGTCCGGCTCGAGCCGGCCCAAGGCCTCCACCTCGGCCAGCGCCTCCCGGGCGGCCTCCGGGTCGGGAAACGGCCGCACCGTCCCGCACAGGGCCCGTCCCTGGGGCGAACGGGCCCCTTCGGCCAAGACTTCCAGGATCCGGAAAAAGTCCAGGACGTGGAGGGTCCGCTCGTCCGCGCCCCGGGCGGGCCGGACGTCGCGGGAGGGCGAGGAGACCGTCAACGCCCCTCCACCGAAAGCCTCTCGCGCACCAGGGCGTTGACCCGCGCGCCGTCGGCGCGGCCCCGCACGCGAGGCATGAGGATCTTCATCACCTTTCCCATATCCTTCGGCCCCGAGGCCCCCGCCTCCTCGACGGCGCGGGCCACCTCGGCCCGGAGTTCCTCGTCGCCGAGCTGCGCGGGCAGGAACTCCTCGATCACCTTGAGTTCGGCCGTTTCCTTCTCCACGAGGTCGTCCCGGCCGCCGGCCCGGAACTGCTCGATGCTCTCCCGCCGCTGCTTCGCGAGCGTCCCCAGGGCCGCCAGCACCTCCCCCTCCTCCAGGGGTGCGCGTTTGTCGATGCGCCGGCGCTCCAGCTCCGCGCGGATGTTCCGGAGGGCCGACACCCGCGCGGCGTCCCTGGCCTTCATCGCCGCCACCAACTCCTGCTCGATCCGCCCTTCCAGCGCGGTCGTCTCGGCCATGGGTCTCCTCCCTGGGGCTTCGCGGGCCTGGCGAGCGGGCGGGGGCCGCCGCCGGCCCCCGGCCTGCGGCCACAGGTTCAGAAGGATTACAACATTCAGGCTGGCAAGGGGTTTGTCAAGGTCACCGGGTGGTCACGAACCCCTGGATCCCCTTCTTTCGGAGCACCGACTCCTGGAACTCGGCCGCCGCCGTGCGGCTCCGGAACCGGCCGGCCTGCACCCGGTACCAGGTGCGACCCGCCACCGAGGCCTCCACGATGGCCGCCTCGACCCCCTTTTTTCGGATCTCGGCCAGGAACCGCTCCGCGTCGGCCCGGGCCCGGAACGACCCCACCTGCACCGTAAACACCGGGGGCGGAGCCTCGACGGGTTTGGGGGCTGGCGGGCGGGCTCCCGGCGCCCGGTCCTCCGGCGAGACGGGGATCGCCTTCGCCTCCGGCCTCGGGGGCTTCGGCCCGGACGCGCGGTCTCGCTCCGCCCCCGCGGACGGCGCCTCGGGCGGCGGAGCCGGTTTTTTGAGCTCCCGGTAGAAGGTCAGCTCGGGCTCCGGGGCCGGGGCGGGGGCCGGTTCCCGCACCTCGGTCTGCCCCTCCGGCGCGGGCGCCGCCGCCTTCGGCCCGGCCTGGGGGGCCGCCAGTTCGGGGGGCAACGCCGGGGGCGCCCACAGCGACCGGCCCACGAACACCCCCAGCAGGAACACGAGGACGAGCACGAGCCCTCCCCCCACGGCCGCCACGACGAGCCGGCCGGTGTCGAGCCGCAGGACGTATCGGTCGTCCACGTGTCGGCGGTCGCGCATCTCCCTCACATCGTCTCCGGCGCCGCCACGCCGAGGAGCCCCAACCCGTTGGCGATGACCCGGCGCACCGCGCCCGCCAGGCACAGCCGCGCCCCGGCCAGCCCGGGGTCGTCCACGAGGAACCGGTAGCGGTTGTAGTAGCCGTGGAACCGGGCCGCGAGATCCTGGAGGTAGAACGTGAGCCGGTGGGGCTCCCGCTGGAGCGCCGCCTCCTCCACCACCTCGGGGAACAGGTAGAGGAGCTTGAGGAGTTCCCGTTCGTCCTCCTCGGTGAGGCGCTCGAGCTCGGCCTCGGCCGCCGGGGGCACCGAGACCCCGGCCTTCTCGGCCTCCCGGAACACGCTGGAGATCCGGGCGTGGGCGTACTGCACGTAGAACACCGGGTTGTCCGCCGTCTGGGCCTTGGCCACCTCGAGATCGAAATCCAGGGGCGCGTCGCACGAGCGGGTGAGGAACAGGAACCGGGCCGCGTCCCGCCCCACCTCGTCCACCACCTCCCGCAGGGTCACGAACTCGCCGGCCCGGGTGCTCATGCCCACGGGTTTGCCGCCCCGCAGGAGGCTCACGAACTGCACGAGCAGGACCTCGAGCCGGGCCGGGTCGAGCCCCATGGCCGCGAGGGAGGCCTTCATGCGGGGCACGTACCCGTGGTGGTCGGCCCCCCAGATGTCCACCACCCGGTCGAAGCCCCGGGCGAACTTGTCGAGATGGTAGGCGATGTCGGCCGCGAAGTAGGTGAGGGACCCGTCGCTCTTGACGAGCACCCGGTCCTTCTCGTCCCCGTGGGCCGTCGTCCGAAGCCACAGGGCCCCGTCGGCGCGATAGGCCTCCCCCCGCTGTTCCAGCTCCCGGAGGGCCTCCTCCACCGCGCCGGCCCCGTGGAGGGACCTCTCCGAAAACCACCGGTCGAACCGCACCCCGAAGGCCTCGAGGTCCTCGCGGATCCCGTCGAGGATCCTCTCGCCGGCCCAGCGGCCCAGCCGTTCGACGGCCTCCTCCTCGGACCACGACCGCCACTCGTCCCCGAACCGGTCCAGGGCCTCCCGGGCCAGGTCCCGGACGTAGTCCCCCCGGTAATGATCGTCCGGGAACGCCACCGGCTCCCCGGCGAGTTCCCGGCACCGCAGGAAGACCGAGCGGCCCAGGATCCGCATCTGGTTTCCGGCGTCGTTCACGTAGTACTCGCGCTCCACCCGGTAGCCGGCAAACTCCAGGAGCCGGGCCAGCACGTCGCCCACGGCGGCGCCCCGGCCGTGGCCCACGTGCAGGGGGCCGGTGGGGTTCGCGGAGACGAACTCCACCTGCACCCGTTCGCCGCGGCCCACCTCGGACCGCCCGAACTGCGCCCCCTCGCGCTCCACGTCCCGGAGCACCCGGGTCCAGGCGCCCGGCCGGAGCCGCACGTTGAGAAATCCCGGCCCCGCCACCTCCACCGAGGCCACGAGGCCCTCCGGGTCCTCCAGGTGGGCCGCGAGAGTCTCGGCCACCTGGCGGGGGGGCCGTTTCACGGCCGCCCCGAGCACCAGGGCCAGGTTCGTGGCGAAATCCCCGTGCTCGGGGTTCCGGGGGAGCTCCACCTTCCAGGGAAGGGGCCGCCCGGGGTCCGGCAGCGCGCCCGCGGCCACGGCGCGGTCGAGGGTCTGGGAGAAAAGATCGGTCAGCGTTCG
>CAZUYO010000001.1:33576-37041 GCA_964624725.1 uncultured Thermodesulfobacteriota bacterium | reverse complement strand
TCACGAATCCCCGAAGACGTCCTCCACCTTCTTGTGGCGCTCGGGCGCTCCTTTCGCCTCCTCCTCGGGCGGTAGGCCGGCGTCCCGGCAGAAGTCCGGGCAGTGGAGGGCCGTCTCCTTCAGGGTGTGCTTCTTCGTGCAGGTCTCGCGCCAGGCGCACACGGCGCACCGGGTCCGGACGTCGAGGGTCATGGTGTCTCCTCCTCGGCCCCGTCGGGCAACTCCTCGGGCTGGCGGGGCCACCCCACCCCCGCCACTGCGGCATACTGGCGGGGCCGGCGGTCGGCCAGGAACGGCCAGGTTCGCCGGGCCCACTCCACCACGGCCGGGTCCACCTCGGCAAGGAGGACCCCCTCGGCCATGTCGAGGGGTTCGGCCGCCAGGTCCCCGTCGGGCCGGACCACGTGGGAGTGCCCGTAGAAATCGAGGCCGTCCTCGCTGCCCACCCGGTTCACCCGCACCACGTAGATGCCGTTGGCCACGGCGTGGCTCACCCCCATGGCGAGCCACCGCTCCCGGCTCGCATAGGCGGCCGCGGTGGGCGCAAACACGGCCTGGGCCCCGGCGAGGGCCAGGCACCGGTACCCTTCGGGGAAGAAATGGTCCCACCCCAACTGCACCCCGAACCGGAACCCGGCCACCTCGAACACCGGGAACCCCAGGTTCCCCGGCGCGAAGGCCCGGCGCTCGTGCCAGCCCGGGATGTCGGGGAGGTGGACCTTGCGGTAGAGGCCCTGCCGCCGGCCCTGGGCGTCGATCACGAGCGCGCTGTTGTGGTATATCCCGTCGCCGGCCCGTTCGCAGAAGGGCAGGATGAGGGCGATGCCCAGCGATCGGGCCGTTTCGGCCGCCCATGCCGCCAGGGGGCCGTCGAGGGGTTCGGCCACGGGGGACGGTTCGGCGCCGGGTTCCCGGGGGAACCAGGGATGGAACGCGAGTTCCGGGAGGCAGGCGATCCCCGCGCCCCGGGCCCGGGCCGCCTCCAGGAACTGGGCGGCCCGCGCCCGCATCCGGTCCGGATCCGGGTGAAACGCGATCTGCACTGCGGCGATTTTCACGGGGTTCCTCGCGGGCCGGCACGGGGGCGGTGTGGAAAAAGGCGAGGTATGCTACGGAAGCGGCCCCGGCCGGGTCAAGGAGTTTTTCGATGCGCGTCGACCAGATGACCATGGACCAGTTCGAGCGGGCGGCCCGGGAGGTGGGGATCGCGCTGGTACCCTTCGGCAGCGTGGAGGAGCACGGGACCCACCTGCCCCTCTCCACCGACACCCTCCAGGTCTGGGAGGTGGCCCTGGAGGCGAGCCGCCGCAGGCCGTTTCTCCTGTGCCCCCCGGTCCACTACGGGTACTGCCGGAGCACCCGCGACCACCCGGGCACCCTCTCGATCCAGCCCGAGACGCTCCGTCGCCTCGCCTTCGACCTGGGCCGAAGCCTCCACGCCCAGGGGATCCGGGGGATCCTGTTCGTCTCGGGCCACGCCGGAGGGCTCCACATGGCGGCCCTGGAAGAGGCGGCCGAGGCGTTGGCCGACGCGGTTCCCGACCTGGAGCTCGCGGTGGTGTGCGAGTACCGCTGGGCCCAGGAGGCGGGCCGGACCGGCGTGGTCCGCACGGCCGACGACGGGCACGCCGGGGAGATCGAGACGAGCCGGGTCTTGTACCTTGCGCCCGACCAGGTGCGGGGCACGGCCCCCGAGGAGTACCCCCGGTTCGAGACCCCCTTCGTGGCCCGGGACAAGCGCGGCCAGTGGCCCGGGGGGGTCTGGGGAAACCCGGGGGCGGCCTCGGCGGAAACGGGCCGGCACCTTTTCGAGGCCTCGGTGGAGCGCCTGGTGGCCCTGGTGGACGAGATGGCCCGGCGGGTGGAAAACCGCCGGCGGGACGGCGGGCGTTAGGCGGGCGGCCCGGGGGCCCGGTCCCCGCCGAGCTCCACGGCCCGGCTCACGGCGGCCTCGAGGTCGGCGAGGCGAAAGGGCTTCTGGAGAAAGAGGGCCCGGTCGGTTTCGAGGTCCGCCAGCTGATCCCCGGCGTGGCCCGAAACGAACACCGCCGGAAGCTGCGGCCACCGCCGGCGCAGGCGCCTCAGGAGCTCCGGACCCCGCATGCCGGGCATCACCACATCGCTCACCAGAAGGTCGATCCGGGGCTCCCGGTCCAGCGCGGCCTCGGCCTCCTCGCCGGTGGAGAACGAAAGCACCCGGTAGCCGAGCTCCCCCAGGCAGTCGGCGGCGAGATCGCGCACCGCGGGGTCGTCCTCCACCAGCGCCACGGCGCGGCCCGCCCCCTCGGCGGCTTCGGCGATCGGCCCGGGGGCGGACTCGGCCGCGGCGCCGGAGGCGGCCGGCCAGACCACCCGGAAGGTGCTTCCCCGGCCCACCTCGGACTCCACCTCCACCCGGCCGCCGGCCTGGGTCACGATGCCGTACACCGTGGCGAGCCCCAGGCCGGTGCCCCGGTCCTCGGTCTTGGTGGTGAAGAACGGCTCGAAGATGCGGTCCCGGAGCTCGGGGGCGATCCCCTCCCCCGTGTCCTCCACCTCGATCACGGCCGCGGGGGTGCCGTCGGCGTCGCGGGCCGCCCGGGTCCGGATCCGCAGGTCCCCGCCCCGGGGCATGGCATCCCGGGCGTTCACGACGAGATTGAGAACCACCTGCTCGAGTTGGCCCGGGTCGGCCCGGATGGTCCCGGCGCCCGAGCCGAGTTCGAGGTGCAGCCGCACGTCCTCGCCCAGGAGCCGCTCGAGCATGCCGGCCAGGTCCCGGAGGGTCTCGTTGAGGTGGAGCACCCGGGGCTCCACCTTCTGGCGCCGGCTGAAGGTGAGGAGCTGGCGCGTGAGGTCGGCGGCCCGGTCCACGGCCTTTAGGATCTCCCGGGCGGCGCGCTCGCCCTTCTCGTTGCCCCGGACCCGGCGGGCCAGCATCTCGGCGTACCCCGACACCGCGGTGAGCAGGTTGTTGAAGTCGTGGGCCACCCCGCCGGCGAGCCGGCCCAGGGCCTCCATGCGCTGGCTGTGGGTGAGCTGGGCCTCCAGGGCCCGGCGTTCGGTGATGTCGAACAGCACCCCCTCGAGGCGCCGTCCTCCGGGGCCGTCCACCGCCCGGCCCACGTCGAGCACCCACCGGAGCTCCCCCGTGGCGTCGTGGACCCGGTACTCCAGCTCGTACGGCCCGCCCCGCCGGGCCGCGGCCGCGATCTCCCGCCAGACCCTCGGCCGGTCCTCCGGCACCACGAAGGCGGTGAGCCCCTGGTCCGGGTCCCCCAGGGGCACGGCGGAGGCGTCGGCGAACACGCGCTCGGCCGCGGGGCTCAGGTACTCCACCGGGGCCCGGGCCGGGGTGAACCCGCACCGGTACACCGCCCCGGGGAGGTTGTCGATCAGCGTTTCCAGGGCGCGCCGGGTTTCCGCGAGGCGTTCTTCGCTGGCGATCCGCTCGAGCTCCCCCCCCACCCGCCTGGCGTAGAGGGC
>CAZUYO010000001.1:24597-33476 GCA_964624725.1 uncultured Thermodesulfobacteriota bacterium | reverse complement strand
CGCAGCCTCGCCTCGGCGCGGCGGCGCTCGGCGGCCTCGGCCCGGAGCGCCCCCAAGGCCGCCACCCGCTCGAGGGCCACCCCGGCCATGTGCCCCAGGGTTTCCAGGGCCTCCAGGTCGTCGCCGGTGAACGCCCGGCGCTCGCCGAAGGAGAGGGTCAAAACCCCCAGGGCCCGGCCCTCGGCCTTCAGGGGCACCGCGGCCACCGAGACCGCCTCCAGCAGGTCGGCCGCCTCGGCCACGGCCCCCGGGTGGGCCCGGTAGTCCTCGGCCGTGCGCACCGCCTCGGCGCGCAGCACCTCCCCGGTCATCCCGTGATCCCGGGGGATCCGGCCGAACCGGCTGCGAAACGCGAGCGGCAGGTTTTTGCCGGCGGCCAGGTACAGGTCGCCCCGGGCCTCGTCGGCCCGGTACAGGGTGGCCGAGGTCGCGCCGAAGGCGCCCACCGCGCCGTCCACCAGCGTGTGGAGCACGTCCTCCTCGGTCTGGGCCAGGGTGAGCCGGCTCGCCAGGGCGTAGAGCCCGTCGAGCCGCTGGGCCCGGCGGGCGAGTTCCTCCTCCCAGCGTTTGCGGTCCGTGATGTCCCGGAGCACCCCCGCCACCCCCCGGATCCGGCCGTCGGCGGCCCGGATCGGGACCCGCGACGCCAGAAACACCCTCGGCTCCCCGCCGACGGGCAACACCTCCTCGGCCTGGACCGGCCGGCCCGTTTCCAGCACCGTCCGGTCGTGGGCCTCCACCACCCCGGCGGCGTCGGGGGGGAGGAACTCCCGGGGCCTGCGGCCCAGGGCCTCGTCCGGCTCCACGCCCAGGACGGCGGCCCCGGCCGGGTTTACGAGTTCGTAGCGTCCTCTCGTGTCCTTGAGGAACACCGGGTCCTCGGCCCCCTGGGCGAGCGCCCGCAGCCGCTCCTCGGACGAGCGGACCTCCTCCAGGAGCGACCGGTGCCGCCGGGCCGACCAGGTGCGCCACAGGAGCACCCCGCCGAGCCCCAGGCAGAGCACCCCCAGGCCGGCCGCCCCGGACTCCCACCGGGCCTTCTCCCGCCACGGCGCCAGGGCCTCGTCCCGGTCCACGGCCACCACGAGCCCCCACCCGGCGTCCGAGATCCACCGCACCGCCCCGATCACCGGCCGGCCGGCCGGCCCCAGGAACGTCCCGCCCGCCTCCCGGGCCTCCAGGGCCGCCTGGACCACCGAACCCGGGCGGGCGGGGGAGAACGCCACCAGCGGGTCGGACCCCGGCCGCACCACCTCGGCGTCCGCCCCCCCGCGGGCCGACCGCCGTACCAGGTACACCTCCGCCGGCGGATCCCCGGGGGCGTCCCGCAGGAGGGGAAACAGCGTGGATCGCGGGTCCAGGTAGAGCCCCACCACCCCCAGGACGGGCGCGTCGGAGGGCCGCTCGGCCGGATCGGCCCGCTGGAACACCGGAGCCAGGATGCCCACCATGGGCTCGCCGCTGTCGCCGAAGTGGACGTCGTGCAGGAGGGTGCGGTGCTCCCGGGCCACCCGCCGGGCCATCGGCCCGGCCGCGGCGCAGGGGGGCATCCCGCCCTCGGCCCCCAGGAGGAGGTCCCCCTGGGGCGTGAACAGGTACGCCCCCAGAACGCCCCCGAAGAGCCGGAGGTTGTCGAGGTGGAGACCCAGGTGGGTGGGATCGACGCCCTTGGGGCACGCCCCCTCGGCGCACAGGCCGATGAGGTCGGGGTCCCAGGCGAGCACCTGGACGTCGGCCCGCCTCTCGGCGAGCCAGGTCTGGAGCGCCGCCTTCCGGGCGTCGGCCACGGCCGCGAGGCGCTCGCGCACCCCGGCCTCAAACGCCGCGAGCTCGGTCGCGCGCTCCCACGCGAACACGGCCAAGGCGACCCCGAGCACGAGCGCCCCGAGGGCCGCCCACGTCCATCTAGACCGGAACATGGGTTCCTTTCCGGTGGAGGCGAAGAGGTTCCAAAGGGTCACGCCCCGCGCGCCGCGGGGCCGCCTGCGCAAAATCACCCACCGTTACCGCCGAATCGCCCACCCCGCGCCGGCCCGACGGGCACCGGTGGTCCGGCCCCCCGCGGCGCGGAGCCGAGGGCCACCGCCCCCGGCCCCCGGTCCCGAGCAAGTTTCGTTCCCATCCGAGCCGGATCAGGCGGCGGCCGGGGTCCGGTACACGTAGGCGTAGGGCTCGGTGGGGTAGAGCTCCCGGAAGTTCCGGATCTTCTCCAGGTACGACGGCCGCAGGGGCTCGTCCTTGGGCACGAGGAGGATCCCGGTCTGGGTCCGCAGGTCCCGGGAGAGCACCATGCCCTCCCGGAGCTCGTCCAGGGGCACCTTGCGCTCCCGGCTCGCGTCGTAGGCGTCCTTTCGCTCCTCCAAGACGTCGAGGAGCGCGTTGAACACGGCGCCGTCGAACTTCCGCCCCACCTGCCGGTCCATCGCCTCGAGGGCGAGCCGCTCCTCGGCCCCTTTGCGGGCCCCGCCCCGGGTCAGGTGGTCGTAGGCGTCGAGCACCCGGAGCACCCGGGCCGCGAGGGGGATCTCGTCGGCCTCGAGGCCGTCGGGGTAACCCGACCCGTCGACGTTCTCGTGGTGGAGGCGCACGGCCCGGGCCACGGCCGCGAGCCCCTCGATCACCTGGATCTGGCCCTCCCCCAGCACCGGGTGCCGGCGGACCTCCTCGCGCTCGTTGGACCCCAGGTGGGCGGGGTCCTTGAGCAGGATCGCGTCGGGCAGCCCGATCTTTCCGATGTCGTGGAGAAGGGCCGCCACCACGGCGTCCTGCACGGCGGCCCGGTCGCGCACCCCGAGCCGGCCGTAGATCCCCGGGATCAGGGCGGCCACCCGGCGGCAGTGGGCCCCCAGGGCCTGGCTCCGGAGGTCCAGGAGGCTCGCGAAGGCCTTGATGGTGGCGAGGTTTTGCTTGCGCAGGTTCTCGTTGAGCTCCTCGGAGAGCTTCAGGGCCATCTGGAGCTCGTTCGTGCGCTCCAGGACCCGGCGCTCCAGGGTGGCGTTGAGCTCCCGGAGTTCCTCGTTCTGCCGGCGCACCTGCTCCTGGAGCCTTGCGTTTTCGCGTTTGAGGTCCAGATCGGCCAGGGCCTCCTCCACCACCTCCAGCAGCGCCCGGTCGTCCCAGGGTTTGGGGAGGAACCGGTAGACCCGACCGTCGTTGATGGCGTCCATGGCCGCCTTGGCGTCGGCGTAGCCCGTGAGGATGATCCGCACCGCCTCGGGCTGGAGCTCCCGGGCCCGGGCGAGAAGCTCGGTGCCGCTCATGCCCGGCATGCGCTGGTCGGAGAGGATGAGGGAGACCGGGCGCTCCTGGAGCACCCGGAGGGCCTCGGCCCCGTTTCGGGCGAGCACGATCTCGTGGCCCGTGCGGTGGAACATGCGGGCCAGGGCCTTCAGGATGTTTTCCTCGTCGTCGACGAAAAGAAGCGTGTGCTTCGCCATGGGATCACCCCTCCCCGATCCGGTACACGGTGCCGCGCCATCCCGGCGCCTCCACCGGGCTCGCCCCGGCCACGGGGCCCGGGGCCTCGCCCCACGCCCGGCCGAGCGCCGCGCCGTCGCCCAGCCGCTCCCGGGCCGCCCGGTTCGCCAATGCCACCTTGCCGTCCTCCCCCACGGCCACGAGCGCCACGGGCGCGGCCTCGAGCACCGCCCGCGCGAGCCCGGCGCTCCGGGCCTCCAGGCCCTGGCGGATCGTCTCCTCGAGGCACCGGTTGATCGCGGCGAGCTCGGCGTTCTGGGCCTCCACCCGCACCCGGAGCACCTCGCACCGGCGCCGGAGGGTGACGGCGTCGACGGCCTCGGCCACGGTGGCCCGCAGCACCTCGTCGTCCCAGGGCTTGGTGAGGAACTTGAAGATCGCCCCCTCGTTCACGGCCTCGATCACCGCGTTCACGTCGGTGTAGCCCGACAGGACGATCCGCACGCACTCCGGGTGGAGCGCCTTGAGCCGCCGCAGGAGCTCCACGCCGGTCATGCCGGGCATGCGCTGGTCGGCCACCACCACGTCGAAGGGCCCCTCGGCCTCGAACCGCCGCAGGGCCTCCTCCCCCGAGGTGGCGAACCCCAGGGCCCAGGGCTCCCGGCGAAAGAGCCGCCGCAGGGCCCGGAGCACGTTCTCCTCGTCGTCCACGAAGAGGACCTTGGGGGTGTCGGCGCCGGCGCTCATCGGGCCCCCGCCTCCCCCGCCTCGGGGGGGACCACGGGCAGCACCACCCGGAAGGTGCTCCCCTCGCCCGGGGTGCTCTCGGCCCGGATCTCCCCGCCGTGGGCCCGGACGATGCCCGCCGCCAGGTGGAGCCCCAGCCCGGTCCCCTTGCCCGGGGGCTTGGTGGTGAAGAACGGGTCGAAGATCCGCTTGAGGTTCCCGGGCGGGATCCCCACCCCGGTGTCCGCGATCTCCACCACCACCCGTTCCCCGTCGGCCCGGGTGCGCACCGTGACCCGGCCCCGGCCGGCGTTTTTCTCCTTGACCGCGTGGGCCGCGTTCACCAGGAGGTTCAGGAACACCTGGTTGAGCTGCTGGGGCCGGCACAGGACCTCGGGGATCTCCCCGAACTCCCGCTCCACGTCGCAGTCGTACTTGAGCTCGTTCCAGGCGATGTTGAGCGTGCTCTCCAGGCACCGGTTGAGGTCCGCGTACTCCCAGTCGCCCCCGCCCGGGTGGCTGAAGGTCTTGAGATCGGTCACGATCTTGCGGATCCGCTCGGCGCCCTCCCGGCACTCGGCCACGATGGCGCCGAGGTCCTCCAGCAGGAAGTCGAGATCCGTCTCGTCCCGCAGCGCCCGATAGGCCTTCCAGGCCTCGAGGGGGTCGGCCGTGCCGCGCTCCACCGCCTCGGCGAGCCCCCTCGTGTTCTCGCCCAACCGCGCCAGGTCCTCGGTGTACTCCGCCAGCCGGTTTAGGTTCGACAGGATGAACCCCACGGGGTTGTTGATCTCGTGGGCGATGCCGGCCGCGAGCTGCCCCACGCTCGCCATCTTCTCGCTCTGGAGCAGCCGGTGCTCGAGCTCCTTTTCCGCCGTGACGTCCTGGTAGCGCACCACCACCTGCTCCACCCGGCCCCGCCGGAACAGGGGGAACAGCCGCACCTGGTACACGGCCCCCCGGGCGTCGTGGAGCTCCACCTGGGCCGGCTCGGCCGAGGCAAACACCCGGCCGACCTGGCTCGCCACCTCGGCGCTCGCCCCGGGCACGGGCAGCTCGGCCAGGCGTTTCCCCAGGATGTCCTCGAAGGGCTTTCGCACCAGGTGGGAAAACGCCCGGTTGGCCCGGCCGACCGTGCCGTCGGGGCCCAGGACCACGGTGGGGTCGGTGATCGAGTCGAACACCGCCTCGATCTCCTGCTTGGCCTGGAACACCCGGATCTCGAGGTCTTTTTTCTCCGTCACGTCGATGAACGAGGCCACGCACCCGGCCGGCCCCTCGGGGGTCCGGACCTCCTCGCAGGACCATAGGAGCTGGCGCCGGAGGCCCCAGCGGTTTTGCACCTCGAGTTCCCGGTTCCGGCAGGCCGGCACCTCCCCCCGGGCGGCGGCGCAGGAGGCCCCCCGGCAGGGCACCCCCACGTCCGCGGCGCGCGCCCCCACCAGGTCCGCCGGCTCGGCCCCGAGCACCGCGGCCGCCGCCCGGTTGGCCCGGGTCACGACGCCGTCGGACCCCACGGCCAGCACCCCGGCCGGGAGGGCGTCGAGGAGGCTCTCCAGGAAGGCCCCGGTGCGCGAGAGCTCGGCCGCCTGTTCCCGCACCATCCGCTCGAGCTCGGTGCGAAACGCCTCGTTCTCCCGGAGGAGCCGGCGGTACTCCATGGCCTGGGCCACGGCGTTTCGAAGCACGGCCGCGGGAAACGGCTTCACGAGGAACCGGAACACCTGGGCCCGGGTGGTGGCCTCCTCCGCGATCTTGGGGTCCATGACCCCGGTGTAGAGGATGCCGACCACGCCGGGCCAGCGCTCCCGCACCTCGGCCAGAAGGTCCACGCCCGTGGCGTCGGGCATGGCGTGGTCGCTCAGCACCACGTCCACGGGCTCGGCCCCGAGGATCTCCCGGGCCTCGTCGGCCGAGGTGGCGGCGAGCACCCGGTAGCCGGAGGGCTCAAGAAACCCCCTGCAGATCTCGGTGATGCTCGGCTCGTCGTCCACCACGAGCACGGTGGGGGCGGGCTCGCCGGCCCGGCGAGCCCCGGGGTCGTTGGTGGGCACCATGGTCACCCCTCCCGAAGGTTTCGCGGCCTCCCGGTGACGGGAGGTCCGGTCCTCGTTATCGGTCGGGGGGGACGAGAGCTTGAGGGGTCCGGTGGGGAGGGCAACGGCGAGGGGGCCGAAAGGTCAGGGGGCGGGCGTCTCGGCGGCGTGCAGCGGGATCCGCAGGGCGAACACGCTCCCGCCCCCCTCCCGGGGGCGGTAGGTCACCGTGCCGCCGTGGGCTTCGGCGATGGCACGGCACAGGGGCAGCCCCACCCCGAGCCCCCCGCCCCCGAAGGCGTGGCCGGAGCTCCGGTGGTGGCGCACGTCCCCCGCCTCGTAGAAGGGGTCGAAGATGGCCTCGGCGTCGTCGGGCGGCACCCCGATCCCGGTGTCGGCCACCTCGAGCAGCAGCGTTCCGGCCTCGGGCGCGAGCCGCACCCACACCGCCCCCCCGTCCGGCGTGAACTTGACCGCGTTCTGGATCAGGGCCCCGGCCGCCCGGGTCCACTTCCGAAGATCCACCCGGACCCGGAGGCCCTCGTCCTCGGCGACCTCCAGCTCGATCCGGACGTCCCGGACCTGCCGGTAGAGATCGCACAGGTCGGCCGCCGCCCGCCCCAGGGCCGAAAGGGGCTCCGCCGCGGGCCGCAGGGGGATCCCCCGCCCCTGGGAGGCCGCCAGATCCCCCAGGTCCTCCACCACCTCCTTGAGCCGCCGCAGGGCCCGGTCGGCCCCCTCCACGAACCGCTGGAGATCCTCGGGCAGGTCCCCGGCCCGGCCGGCCAGAAGCGACACCAGGCCGGCCGCCACCGTGGTGGGGGTGCGCAGTTCGTGGTTGGCCAGCGCGATGAACGTCTCCCGGCGCTCGTTGAGACGCCGCAGCTCCTCCACCACCCGGCGGAGTTCCCGGTTGTCGCGGGCGTACCGGATCCGCTCGTCGCAGTGGCGGACCACGAGATCGAGCTGGGCCAGGCGCACGGGCTTCAGCAAAAAGTCGTAGGCCCCGTGGCGCAGGGCCTCCACCGCGTCGTCCAGGGTGCCGTACCCCGTGATCAGAACCACCTCGGTGGCGGGCCAGCGCTCCCGCACCCGCCGCAGCACCTCGAGCCCCGAGATGCCCGGCATTTTGAGGTCGGTGATCACGAGATCGGCGGGCTCCTCCTCGAGGAGGAACAGGCCGGCCTCCCCCCCGCCCGCGGTGCGCACCCGGTGGCCCTCCTCCTCCAGGTGCTCCCCGAGGGTGTCGCGGACGGCGGGTTCGTCGTCGATCAGGACGATGTTCATGGGCGCTCGCATCCCTCCGAAGGCACCACACCGCGCCCCCCGCCCCCCGCGGGCACCACCCGGAACTTCTCGGCCAGGAACGCCGGGTGGTAGGCCAGCTTGGCCTGCCGCAGCCCCGGGTCGCCCAGGTCCTGTTCCCGGTTGACGTACTCGTACCCCCCGAGGGAGTGCAGGCAGAAATCCCGGTTGATCACCTGGGCGAGCCCCTCCCATCCCGGCTCGGTCTTCTCGAAGTGCACCACGAAGGTGCTCGCGTTTAGGGGCTCCCCGAGGCAAAACGCCCGCACCCGGCCGTCCACCCGGATCACGCCGCCCCGGAGCCCCAGTTCCTCCCGGAGGTCGAGGGCCTCGCGGCAGGCCCGGGTCTCCTCGAAGGTGCTGGGGCGGTCCACCGAGCAGCGGATCTCGCACCACCCTTCCGCGAGCCGCAGGCACTCCTCGGCGTGCTCGTCCCCGAGCTCCTCGTAGACGTATCCTTCGGCATGTTCCCGCAGGAACTTGAGGAGGCGGTTTCGCCGCTTGTGGTAGCGCTTCCCGGCGAGGTGCGCCAGGTCGTCCCGGCGGTAGACGTAATCGGCCTGGGCCCGGTCGGCCGCCGCCCGCCAGGCGGGCGGGGGAAACCGCCCGTCCACCCACGCCCCCGGCACGGGAAACAGCACCGGCGCCGAGCCCCTGCGCCGAAGCTCCGCCACGACCGCCCCCACGGCCTCCGGGTCCGGGGGCCCGATCGGCGGAAACGCGTAGGCGTTCCCATCGTACCCCCGGCCCAGGATCAGGACCGAACCGCCGAACCGGCTCACCTCGTAGCGGTGCGCGTGCCGGAACAGGTAGAGGTTCGCGAAGGTGAACTCGGAGATCCCGGGCTCCAGGGCTCGCAGGGCCGGTGAAAGCTCGTCCCGGTACCCCAACTCCAGGGGCGCGAACGCCGGGTAGGCGGGGAGCCGGGTCACGCCCTGGCTCCCCGGTACCGGTGGCGCACGCGGCCGAGCCAGCGGTTCAGGGGGTGGGATCGCGGGAGGAACCCGAGCACCGGGGGCCGCCGCACCCCCAGGGCCTCGAGCTGCCGCCGGAGCACCGGGTGGCCCGGCGCCCTCGCGAGCCCCTCGCGCACCATCCGGTACGCCCGGGCCCGGTCGCCGGCCGCGAGCAGGAGCACCACGAGCACCCCGTACATCTCGGGCCCGGCCCCGTGGCGGCGGATCGCCTCCACGCACGGCCGCACCCCCCGGTGGGGCCGACCGGCCAGGAGGGCCGAGGCCGCCTCCCGCAGGGCGGCCACGGGGGGCTCGTCCCCGGCGTGGGCCAGGGCGTCGAGGCACCGCCGGTACGCGCCCCGGTGAAAGGCCTCGACGGCCCGGGCGAAGGCCCCCTCGGGCCGGGCCGCCGGGCCCCGGTTCGTGAGGCTTTCGAACC
>CAZUYO010000001.1:0-24497 GCA_964624725.1 uncultured Thermodesulfobacteriota bacterium | reverse complement strand
AGACCGACGACCGTAGACCGAAGTTATAGGGCGTCCTCGCCCCGCTCCCCGGTCCGGATCCGCACCGCCTCCTCCACCGGCAGCACGAAGATCTTGCCGTCCCCGATCTTTCCGCTCCGGGCCGCCCGTTCGATCGCCTCCACCACGGCCCAGGCGAGCTCGTCGGGCACCACGACCTCGATCTTCACCTTGGGCAGGAAGTCCACGATGTACTCGGCCCCGCGGTACACCTCGGTGTGCCCCTTCTGGCGGCCGAACCCCTTCACCTCGGTCACGGTGATGCCCTGGACCCCCAGCTCCGAGAGGCTGTCCTTCACGTCGTCGAGCTTGAACGGCTTGATGATCGCCTCGATCTTCTTCACCGCCGATCTCCCTCTCCCCCCTCCCGCAGCGCCCGTTCCAGGGCGGCGAGCCGCTCCTCGAGCTCCTCGATCTCCCAGAGCTGGTGGGGCCGCACCGAGTGGGCCGGCAACCGGCGCCTCCGGTCGGCGATCTCGGCCCGGAGCCTCTCCACCTCCTCCCGGATCTCCGACGGGCGGCTCACGCTCCCTCCTCCAGCACCTCCTCGATCCACTCGAGGGCCGCGATCATGGCGGGGAACCCCAGGGTGGGAAGCGCGAGCAGCGCGGCGTGGCGGAGCTCGTCCGGGGAGACCCCCT
The DNA here is from genome assembly GCA_964624725.1 of uncultured Thermodesulfobacteriota bacterium. Lineage (GTDB taxonomy): Bacteria > Desulfobacterota > Deferrisomatia > Deferrisomatales > Deferrisomataceae > Deferrisoma. Next base: position 23,838 of record CAZUYO010000001.1, on the reverse strand, counting down.
CCTCCAGGGCCCGGCGGGCGTGGGACTTGACCCCGCCGCGGCTCTGCTGGCCGATCGCGATCCCGAGCCGCACGAGGCGGCGGTCGCGCTCGCCCAGGGGGCCCTGCCGGTTCACGGCCAGGGAGAGCTCCATATGCGCCTTCTCGACCTCGGGAAACGCCTGGAGGAATCGCTGAAACGGCTTGGGGACCTTGGACATGGCATCCTCCGGGTGACGGGGGATAACGGCCCGGCTCCGCCGTGCGCGGGCGGGCCGGCGCGGAGCCCATCCTAACCCAATCCCGGCCCGAGGCAAACGCCCCCGGGACTTCCCCCGGGGCGGCGATCGGCGCTACACTCGTGCTTCACAAGCGGTACAAGCTGTGCAACCCGGAGTTGATCACAGGAGATGCGTCGCATGGAGCATCGTGACGCCTGCGGGGTGGTGGCCCATATCCGAAAGGACGGGCGCCCCACCCACGGGACCCTGAAACGAACCCTGGAGGCCCTGGTGGCCCTGGGCCACCGGGGCGGCGAGATCGAGGGCGAGGGCGACGGCGCCGGCGTCCTGGTGGACCTGCCCCGGGAGCTCTGGGCCCGCCGCCTCGCCCGGGCCGGCCGCCGGGAGGACCTGGCGCACCGACCGGGATTTTTCGTGGCCCATCTCCTCATTCCCCGCGCCCTGCGGCCCCGGGCGGCCGAGCTCAAGGCGGCGGTGCGAAACGAGTGGGTCGCAGCCGGCCTCGAGATCCTGGCCGAGAACCAGCACCCCGTGACCCCCGAGGCCCTGGGGCCCCGGGCCCGGGAGGACGAGCCCGAGTTCTGGCAGGTGGCCGGGCTGGACCCGCTCCACCCCGATTCGGCCGAACGCGACGCGTTCCTGGAGCGCATGGCCGGCCGGGCCGAGGCCCTGGGCCTGCACGTCGCGAGCCTGTCGGCCGACCGGTGCGTGTACAAGGTGCACGGCACCCCGGTGACCCTGGGCCGGTACTACCCGGACCTTCGAAGCCCGCTCCTCCAAACCGCCTCGGCCGTCGGCCATTCCCGGTACTCCACCAACACGCTGCCCACCGTGCTCCGGGCCCAGCCCTTCGGGTGCCTGGCCCACAACGGCGAGATCAACACCATCGAGCGGCTCCGGCGAGAGGCGCGGGCCCTGGGCGCCGAGATTCCCCCGGGGGGGTCCGACTCCCAGGATCTCGACCGGATCGTGCGGTTCCTGATCCACGCCTGGGGCCTGAGCCTGCTGGAGGCCGTGGAACTCCTCTTCCCCCCGGTCCACCACGAGATCCTCCACTCGCCCGAGGTGCTCCGGAGCCTCTATGCGGCCATGCGGCGGGTGTTCGACGCCTCGGCCCAGGGCCCGGCCGCGCTGATCCTGCGCCACGGCGACGAGTTCGTGTTCAGCGTGGACGCCCTCGGGCTCCGGCCCCTGTGGGTGTGCGAGACCGGCCGGGAGTGGGTGGTGACCTCCGAGCCGGGGGTGGTGCCGGTGGAGGACCTGGAAACCGACCCCAAGCCCATGGCGCCGGGCGAGAAACTGGCGGTGCGGGCGGGCCCCGCCGGCCCGGAACTCATCCCCCACAGCCCGCTCCAAAAGGAGGTGCTGGCGCGGTTCTCCCGCCGACTGGACCTCGGGGCCTGCTGGGGGGCCCTGGGGCTCGTCCGCGGGGAGCGGGCGCTTCCTCCGGCCGGGGCCCCCTTCGGGGCGGCCGAACCGCCGGAGCCGATCGGCCGCCGGCAGGCCCGGGCCGGTTGGGATCGCCACGACCTGGAGCTGCTCGAGGCCGCGGCGGCCACCGGGGCGGACCCCGTGGGGAGCATGGGCTGGGACGGCCCCCTGGCGGCCCTCGACCCCGAGGCGGCGAACCTCGCGGATTTTCTCCACGAGGACGTGGCCGTGGTCACGAATCCGGCGATCGACCCCAAGCGCGAAGGGGAGCACTTCTCGACCCGGGTCCGGCTCGGAAGCCGGGTGGTGCCGGGGGACCCGCCCCCCTACCCGCCCTGGGTGTCGGTGGAGGTGCCGATCCTGATCGACGGGATCCCCGGGGCCGAGGCCCGGCGGGTGGCCGGGCGGTTCGAAACCGCCCTGCTCGCCGACGTGGTGGCGTTCCTGGGACCCGATCGGGCGGCGCCCCTGTGGCTCCGCCGGACCCCCGGGACGCCGCTCGAACACGATCTCGACCGCCTGGCCGGCGAGGCGCGGGCCGCGGTGGAACGGGGCGCCTGGCTCCTGGTGCTCGCCGATCCGCCGGAGGGCCCCGGGATCGACCCGCTCCTCGCCCTGGCCACGGCCGACCGGGCGCTGCGGGAGGTGCGGGACGAGCGGGGCCTCGCGCTGCGGCGCCGGGCGAGCCTCGTGGTCGCCACCGACGCCCTCCGGAACCTCCACGACTGCGTGTGCTGCCTGGGGCTCGGGGCCGAGGCCGTGGCGCCCCGGTTGCTCTTGCGGGCCGCGTTCGAGGCCGGGGGGGCCGAGGCCGCCGCACGCCTCGTCGAGGCCCTCGTGGGGGGGATCCGGTCGGTCCTCTCCACCATGGGCATCCACGAGGTCTCGGGGTACGGCCGGGTGTTCTCCGCCGTGGGACTTTCGGACGATCTGGCCCGCCGCCTGGGGGTGAAGAACCGCTATGGCGGCCGGGCCGGCCTCACCCTGGAGGAACTCGACCGCCGGTGGGCGGCAAGGACCGGAACCGAACCCCGCCGGACGACGCGGCTCACGCCCCGGATCGCGCGGCCCCTGCGGGAGGCGGCCGAGGGCCGGCGGGACTACGGCGAGGCCGCCGGCCTCGTGGCCCAGACCGTCGCCGAACGGCCCGTGGCCCTGCGCCATCTCCTGGACCTCGCCCCGCCCCCGGGTGTCGATCGGGTGCCGTCCGACCGGGTGGACGCCCGGGTGGGGGGCCACGCCTACCCGTTCTTTCTCTGCCCGATGAGCTTCGGCAGCCAGGGGGAAACCGCCTTTCGCATCTACGCCGAGGCGGGCCGGCGGCTCGGCATCCCCTGCATGAACGGCGAGGGCGGCGAACTGCCCGACCTCCTCGGCCGGTACCGGGGAGTGCGCAGCCAGCAGGTGGCCTCCGGCCGGTTCGGGGTCCACGCCGAGATGCTCAACAGCGTGGACCTGATCGAGATCAAAATCGGCCAGGGCGCGAAGCCCGGGGAAGGGGGGCATCTGCCCGGCCGGAAGGTCACGGCCAAGGTGGCCCAGGCCCGAAGCGCCACCCCGGGAATCTCCCTCATCAGCCCGTCGAACCACCACGACATCTACTCCATCGAGGACCTGGCGCAGCTCGTCGAGGAACTGCGCATGGTGAACCCGCAGGCCCGGATCGCCGTGAAGGTGCCGGTGGTCTCGGGCATCGCCACCATCGGGCTCGGCATCGCCAAGGCCGGTGCCGACATCGTGACCCTCTCGGGGTACGACGGGGGCACCGGGGCGGCCCGGCTCCACGCCCTGCGCCGGGTGGGGCTCCCCGTGGAGGTCGGGGTGGCCGAGGTGCACCGGACGCTCGTGGAGGCCGGGCTCCGGGGCCGGGTGGAGCTGTGGGCCGACGGGGGGCTTCGCACGGCCGAAGACGCGGTGAAGTGCCTGTGCCTCGGGGCCGACCGGGTCGGGTTCGGCACCCTCGCGCTCCTGGGGATCGGCTGCATCGCCTGCCGCCGGTGCCACCTGGATCTCTGCCCCCGGGGCATCGCCACCCAGGTGGAAACCCCCGACGAGGCCGAACGCCGGGGCATCCGGGGGTTCGAGCCCCGCGACTTCGAGCGGGGCGTGGAGACCCTGACCCGGCTCCTTCGGGCCACCGGCGAGGAGATCCGGCGGATCGCGGGCTCCCTGGGGGTGCGGCGGGTCCGGGACCTGGTGGGCCGCACCGAGCTCCTGGCCCAGGCCCGGGGGCTCGACCTCGTGGACCTTGCCCCCCTCCTGGAGCCGGCGGGGGCCCCGGCGGGGAGCGCGTCGGGGGAGGTCACGGTGCGCCGGCCGCTTTCGTACCTGACCCGGGTCGTTACCCAGGAGGTCTGCGCGGCCCTGGAGCGGGGGGCCCAGGCCGTCGCCTACGAGGACGACCGGGTTCTTTCCTCGGACCGGGCCCTCGGCACCCACCTCGCGGGGGAAGCCGTGCGGCGCAGAGCCGCGCCGGGGGTGGTCAACCCCTGGCGGGCCCGGCTCCACCTCGGCCCGGGTTCCGTGCCCGGAAACGGCCTGGGCGCCTTCGGGGTGGAGGAGGTGGAGATCCGGGTGGAGGGCGGGAGCCAGGACGGGGTGGGCAAGGGCACCCGGGGCGGGCGGATCGTGATCCTCAAGGGCGAAAACCACGACGGCCGCGCGGTGGGGGGATGCGTCGGGAAGGGGTTCGCCTACGGGGCCCAGGCCGGGCTCTTCCTGGTCCAGGGCGACGCGGACAGCCGGTGCGGGGTGCGGCTCTCGGGGGCGGACGTGGTGATCGGGGGCCGGATGCGCGAACCCCGGCTCGACGCCTTGGGGTTCTTGGCCGACCGGGCCAACTGCAAGGGGTTCGCCTTCGAGTACATGACCGCCGGCCGGGCCGTGGTGCTCGGGGATCCGGGCCCGTGGCTCTGCTCGGGCATGACCGGCGGGGTCGTGTACGTGCGGCTCGACCCCGCCCTCGGGCTCGACCGGGAGGCCCTGGCGCGCCGGATCGCCCGGGGGGCCTCGGTGCGGATCGAGGAGATCGGCCCCCGGGGCGAGGCCGACCTCCGGGAACTCCTGGGCGCCTACGCCGAGGAACTGCGCCGAAGCCCCTATGCGGGCGGGGAGCTCGAGGCCCGGTGGGTGGAGGGGCTCCTGGAGGACCCGGCCGGAACCTTCGTGGCCCTCCGGCCGGGGCCGGAACCCGCGGCCGCCGGGCCCGGCGCCGATTGACACGCCCGTGGACCGCGGCGCCCTGCTCCTCCTCATCCCGCCGGCGGCCAAGCCCTCGGAGCCCACGCCCGGGGCCCTGGCGCTGGCCGCCCACCTGCGGGGCCGGGGCGTCCCCGCCGCCGTGCTGGACCTGAACCTCGCGTTCCACCGGGCGATCTGGTCCCGGCCGCCCCCCGAGGAACCGCCCCCGGGTCCGGCCGGGACCCGGGCCCGGCGGGCCGCGGCCCGGGCGCCCCGGGCGGCCGCCCGGCTCTCGACCCCCCGGGGATACGCCGCGGGCCCGGCCTACCGGCAGGCCCTCGCCGACCTTCTCCTCGCGTACCGGGCGTTCGGCGATGCCCGCGGGGTTCGGGTGACCCCCTCGGACCTGGAGCTCCCCGGCTGGTCGCCGCTCTCGTCGGCCGACCTCGTCCGGGCGGCCGAGGCCCCCCAGGACCTTCCGGTCTTCGATCTTCTCCAGCCCCTCGCCGAGGCCGCCCTGGCCCGGGAGCCCGCCCTGATCGGGGTCTCGGCCACGTTCCTGAGCCAGGCGATCCCCGCCTTCGCCCTGGCGGGGTGCCTTCGCCGGGCCGGCTTCCGGGGCCGGCTCGTCCTGGGCGGGGCGCTGGTGGGGGCCTGGAGGCCGCGGCTCCGGCCGGAGTCCCCGGTGTTCCGGGCCTGGGACGCCCTGGTCGCGGGCCCGGGGGAGGAGGCCCTGGCGGCCCTGTGGCGCGGGGAGTGGCATGCCCCGGGCGTCCTGGCTCCCCGGCGGGGGGTGTGGGCCCCCCCCGCCCGGCCCGGCCGGTGGGAACCCCGGGTGGATCCCGCGGACCTCGGGGAGGGATACCTGGCCCCGGCGCCGGTCGCCCCGTTTCCCCTGAGCCGCGGCTGCTACTGGCGGCGGTGCGCCTTCTGCCCCGAGGCGGCCCAGGGCGGGGCGGGGTTTCGGCCGACCCCCCGTTCCGGGGTGGCGGGCGTCCTGGCCCGGGCCCCCGCCCCCTGGGCCCACCTCACGGACGAGGCCGTGCCGCCCGCGCTCCTCCGGGCCCTGGCCGAGGCCCCGGAGCCCGGCCCACGGTGGTACGGGTTCGTGCGGCCGGAACCCCTCCTGGCCGATCCCGCCCTGGCCCGGGGCCTCGCCCGGAGCGGGTGCCGGCTGTTGCGCGTCGGGGCGGAGTCGGCGTCCCAGGCCGTGCTCGACCGGGCCGGCAAGGGCACGAACGCCGCCCTCCTCGGGCCCATCGTGCGGGCGCTGGCCGAGGCGGGCATCCGCACCCAGGTGTATCTGCTGTTCGGGCTGCCCGGCCAGACCCGGCGGCAGGCCGAGGAGACCCTGGAGTGGGTGCGCCGCCACGCCGACGCCGTGACGTTCCTCAACCTGGCCCTCTTTCACCTCCCCCGGGGCAGCCGCTGGGAGGCCGAACTCGCCGCCCGGGGCCGCCTGGCACCCGACCCCCCCGGGCAGGATCTCTCCCTCTACCGGCCCTTCGAGGAACCCGGGTGGCCCCGGCCCGCGGTCCGGGCGTTTCTCTCCGAGGTCCAGGCCGATCCCGTGGTCGGGCCGATCCTGCGCCGCACGCCCCCGGGGTTCACCGCGAACCACGCCCCCTTCGCGCCCCTCGGCGCCGAACCCGATTGAAGCGGCCGGCCGGGCGGTGCTACGGTACGGGCGGACCGCCGCGGACCCTTCCGGAGGGGGTGGAAAGGCACGCCACACCTTGCGCCGTATCGCACTCCTGTTCGCCCTCGCCCTCGTCCCGACCCTGGCCGGGTTCTTCGCGTGCCAGCGCGCCGAGGACCCCGCGGCCGGGCCGGCCGAGCTCCCGCCGGAGCCCGAGATTCGGGTCGCGGGGTCCGAAACCCTCTACCCGGTGCTCGAGCGCCTCGCCCGGGCCTACGCCGAAGAAAACCCCCGGGCGCGGGTGAGGCTCCTCCCGGGCACCAGCACGGCGGGGGCCGTGGCGGGGGTGCGCTCCGGGGCCGTGGACCTGGGGACCTGCTCCCGCCGGCTCCGGGCCGAGGAGGCCCGGGGACTCGCGTACCATCTGCTGGGATACGACCCCCTGGCCTTCGCGGCCCACCCCTCGTCGGCGGTGCCCCGCCTCGAGCCGGACCACGTCCGGCGGATCTACGCCGGGGAGGTCCGAAACTGGGGGGAACTCGAGGGGGCGGACCACGATATCCTGGTGCTCGACCGGGAACCCGGCGAGAGCACCCGGCGCGTGCTCCTGGACGCGTTTTTCGGCCCCTCGTTCCGGATCACCCGGGACGCGGTGGTGCTCCCCCACGCGGGCGACATGCGCCGGGCGCTGGCGACCACCCCGTACACGATCGGCTACGCCGGACGGGCCGAACTGCGGGCCTCGGGAATCGAGGTGCGCGCGGTGCCCCCGGCCGGCTCCTGGCCCCGGGCCCACGAGGTCCGGTCGGGCGCGTTTCCCCTCGTGATCCCCGTGGGGGTCGTGAGCGCCACCCAACCGCGGCCCGAGGTGGCCCGGTTCCTGGGCTTTCTGGTCGGCCCCCGGGGGGCCGCCGTGCTCGACGCCCTGGGCGCCGTTCCGGCCGGTCCCTGACATGGCCCTCGGACTCCGCTCCCAGATCCTCGCTGCGCCGCTCCTGCTCACCGCCCTCGCCTTCGGGGTGCTGGGCACCACCGCCTATCGCTTCGTGGCGGATCTGCTGGTGGCCGGGGAAGACCGGGCCATCCGGCAGGAGATCCGCCACGCCGAGCGGTTCTTGTCCGACACGGCCGAGCGGCTCGCCGACCGGGCCCGCGAACTCGCCGACCACTCGGATCTCTGGTCCCACGTCGGACCGGGGACCGCCGACCACTCCCCCGTGGCGGACCTCCTGCCCTGGAAGGTGCGTTGGGGCCTCGACTGGCTCGACCTCGTCGACCGGGAGGGCCGGGAGCGCCTGAGCCTGGACGACCGGGAGAACCCCCTGACCGGGTTCACGACCCCGCCCCCGGTGGAGCCCGAGGAGGAACGGGTCGTCCGCCTGGGCCTGGCCGGGATCACCCTGGCCACCGTGCTCCGCACCGGGGACGAGACGCGGCTGGTGGGCGCGGCGCCGATCCGGCGGCCCACCGACGGGGAGATCGTCGGGGTGCTCCTGTTGGGCCAACGGGTGGACCGGGAGCTCCTGCGGGACCTGGAAACCCAGATCGGCTCCCGGGTGGCCCTCCTGGGCCCGGACGGCCGACCCCTGACCCCGGGAGCCGGGCTCCCGGTGGACTGCGGCACCTGCCACGGCCGGGCCGAGGCGGCCAAGAGCCCCGCGTTCCATTCCACCTTCGTGGCGATCCCGACCCGATCCCCGCTCCTCCCGGGGAGCCGGCGGCTCGGCATGGCCCGGATCGCCGTGGCCGGGGAACCGCTGGGGCTGCTCGTGGTGGAGCGGAATCTCGGCCCGGCACTGACCGACCTGCGGCGGGCCACGGGCGCCATGGCCCTCGTGGCGCTGGGCTTCTCCCTGGCCGGGATCCTTGCCCTCGCCCGGGCCGTGCGATGGATCGTGGGGCCGGTGAAGGCCCTCGCCGACGCGACCCGCCGCTGCGCCGAGGGGGACCTCACGGCGGAGGTGCCGGTGCGGGGCGCCGCCGAGATCCGGGAACTCGCCGAGGCGTTCAACGCCATGACCCGGCAACTCGCCGGGGCCCGGGAGGAGCAGACCGCCTTGCAGCGGGAGCTGGAACGCCGGGTGCGGGAGCGCACCCGGGAGCTCGAGGAGGCCGTGGAGCGCCTGATCACGGTCCGGGAACTCGGCCGGCACCTGCCCCACGCCGGGGACCCCGAGGCCGTGTTGCGGGCGGCGGCGCGGCTGGGGGCCGAGGCGGTGCGGGCCCGCGGGGCCTGCGTTCTCGTGCGCTCCGGGTCCTCGCCGGGGGCCTGGGTCCTGGCCGGGGCCTTCGGCCGGGTGGACCCGGCGGGCACCGAGATCCGGTTCGGGCCGGAACTGCCCCTGGCCGATCTCGCGACCCCCCGGGGAGCGGTGGTGGACGCGGGGCCGGGGGAGGCGGTTGCGGATCCCGTGTCGGGCCGGCCGGTGCGCTCGCTCCTGGCGGCCCCCGTTCAGGCCCCCGACGCCCACCGCCCCGAGGCCCTCTTGGTGGTCTACGACGCCGAGGGGCGGCCCGCCTTCGACCGCCGGGACCTGGACGTCCTTCTCCCGTTCGCCCGGGAGGTGGGCGCGGTGTACGCGGCGGCCCGGCTCCACCGCCTCCAGCAGAAGGCCACCCTGGAGATCGTCGAGTCGCTGGTGAACGCGATCGAGGCCAAGGATCCCTACACCCGCGGCCACTCCCAGCGGGTCACGCGGCTCGCCCTCGCGGTGGGCCGGGAGCTCGAGATCCCCGACCGGGCCGCCGAGGTGCTGGAGCAGGCGGCCATGCTCCACGACATCGGGAAGATCGCCCTGCGCCACGAGGTGCTGCGCAAGCCCGCGCGGCTCGAACCCGTGGAGCTCGACCTGGTGCGGCAACACCCGCTCACGGGCGCCAAGATCCTGGAACCCCTGTCCTGGCTCCGGGAGGTGGCCGAGGTGGTGCTGCAGCACCACGAGCGGCCGGACGGCACGGGATATCCGATGGGCATCGGGGGATCGCACCTCCGGCTGGAGGCCCGGATCCTGGCCGCGGCCGACGCCTACGACGCCATGACGAGCGACCGGCCCTACCGCGCGGGCATGGGCCCGGCCGAGGCGCTGGCGGAACTCCGGCGCGGTGCCGGGACCCAGTTCGACCCGGTGGTGGTGGAGGCGCTGGAGTCCGTGTTGCGGCGGGAACACCCGGAGATCGGGGCCGGGGCGGGATCGGGGTAGGGGGGCGGTCGGTTCGGTCCGCGGCCCGGAGCGGGCGGGGTTCACGGGACCCCGGCGATCCCGTCCCCCTCCCACACCACCTGGCCGTCCCGGGCCACGATCACGGGCCCGGGGAAGGCCTCGGCCGCGTGGCGGCCGGGATCGGCCCGGTCGGCGGAAGGGTAGAGGTGGTGGAGCACCAGGGCCCCGGCCCGGGCCTCCCGGGCCAGGTCCCCGGCCTGGCGGGCGGTTAGGTGGCGGTCGAAGGCGGCGCCCTCGGGCAGGCTGGCCTCCGCCACGAGAAGGTCGGCGCCGCGGGCGAACCGGGCGAGGCCCCGGTCCGGGCCGGTGTCGCCGGTGATCACGAACGACCGGCCGGCGTGCTCCCAGCGAAGGGCGAGGCTCGAGGCGTGGTGGCGGGCGGGGCCCGCCCGAAGCGCCCAGGGCCCGAGCGCGAGCCGGTCCCCCGGGGCGCACTCCCGAAGCTCCAAACGATACCCCCGGGGGTCGAGCCAATCCCCGTAGGCCCCCCGCAGGGCCTCGACGAACCGCCCGAACCCCGGCCCCCCCACCAGGGTGAGGGGCCGGGTGCGGGGGGTCTCGTCGTAGCCGGCGGCGAACAGGAGCGCCACCAGCTCGGCCGTGTGGTCGGGGTGGAGGTGGGTGAACACCACGGCGTCCAGGGCCTGGTGCCGCACCCCCGCGGCCAGGAGGCCGTGGAGGGCCCCCAGGCCCAGGTCCACGGCCACCCGGTATCCCGCCGCCTCCAGGAGGGTGCACGGCCCCCGCCGGTCGAGCCGGGGCACGCAGGTGCCCGTGCCCACGGCCACGATCCGCCCGGCCGCCCCCGTCGCGGCCCGTTCCGGGCCCTTGGTCATTCCCCCTTGAGCCGCCGGGCCACGTCGGCCACCCGGGCGCCCAGGAGCTCCCCGGCCCGCTCGTCGTCGGGGCCGGGCGCCCCCAGGCAGGCCACGCCGTAGTGGCCCCCGGTCTCGATGGGATCGCCCACCACCACCATCTCGTGGATCAGGAACGCCACGATCATGCTCAGCAGCGTGGTCTCCTTCCCCCCGGTGTGGTGGCCGCCGGTGGCGAACGCGGCGCCCACCTTGTTGCGCAGTTTCCGCCGGGCGCCCACGCTGCGGTCGATCAGGTCCTTCATCTCGGCCGTCACCGTGCCGAAGTACACCGGGCTTCCGAGGATGATCCCGTCGGCCGCGACCAGGTCCTCCTTGGTGGTCTCGGAGGCCCGCTTGCACACCACCTGCGCCCCGGCCTGCTCGGCGCCCCGGGCGACGGCCCGGGCGAGCTGTTCGGTGTTGCCGGACCGGCTCGAGTAGGAAACCAGGATCTGCACCATCTGCACACCTCCGGTGGGGGACTGGAAGGGGCTCGGAGCCCCTCGAAACGACGGCATTCTACGGGCCGGGCGGGGGGCCGGGCAACCGGGGCCGCCCGATTGACACCCCCGGGGGGTTTGGCTAGGCTAGCCGCTCCGTTTTGGAGGGGAGGCAGCGAGGGAGGACGGGCGTGAACGAGAACCTGACCTACCGGGACGCCGGGGTGGACATCGATGCGGCGTCCCGCCTGGTGGACCGGATCCGGGAGGTGGTGAAACCCACCCTGCGGCCCGAGGTGATGGGGCACGTGGGCGGGTTCGGGGCGGCGGTGTCCCTGGCCGAGTTCCCCCTGGAAAACCCGGTGCTCGTGAGCTCCACCGACGGGGTCGGCACCAAGCTCAAGATCGCGTTCCAGACCGGGGTCCACGACACCGTGGGCATCGATCTCGTGGCCATGTGCGCGAACGACGTGGTCGTCCAGGGGGCGGAGCCGCTCTTTTTCCTCGACTACTTCGCCACGGGGCGCCTGGACGAGGGGGTGGCCGAGGCCGTGATCCGCGGGATCGCCAAGGGATGCCAGGAGGCCCGGTGCAGCCTGGTGGGCGGCGAGACGGCCGAACTCCCGGGGATGTACGCCGACGGGGAGTACGACCTCGCCGGGTTCTGCGTTGGGATCGTGGACCGGGACCGGATGATCGACGGCTCCGGCATCACGGTGGGGGACCGGATCGTGGGCCTGGGGTCCACGGGCCTCCACAGCAACGGGTACTCCCTGGCCCGAAAGATCCTCTTCGACCGCCACGGGTACGGCCTGGACCACGTGGTCCCCGAGCTCGGCCGGCCCCTGGGGGAGGTGCTCCTCACCCCCACCCGCATCTACGTGCGCACGGCGCTCAACCTCGTGCGGGACTTCACGGTGAAGGGCATGGCCCACATCACCGGCGGCGGCCTCCCCGAGAACCTGCCCCGGGTGCTGCCCCAGGGGTGCCGGGCCGTGGTGGACCGGTCGGCCTGGGAGGTCCCCGTGCTCTTCCGGCTGCTCCAGGACCTCGGGTCCGTGCCCGAGGAGGAACTCTTTCGCACGTTCAACTGCGGGATCGGGTTCGCGGTGATCGTGCCCCCCCAGGAGGTGGAGGAGGTGGTGGCCCGCCTCGAGGCCCTCGGCGAGAGGGCGTGGGTGATCGGCGTGATCGAGGAACGCGAAGAGGGCCAGGGCGCGCTGGAGTGGGCGGGATGACCCTTCGGCTCGGGGTCCTCGTCTCGGGGAGCGGGTCGAACCTCCAGGCCATCCTGGACGCCGCCGCCTCGGGCAGGCTCGACGCCGAGGTGCGCGTGGTCGTGAGCGACAACCCGGGGGCCTACGGCCTCGAGCGGGCCCGGAGGGCCGGGGTCCCGGCCGAGGTGGTGCCCTGGGACCCGGCCCGGCCCCGGGAGGCCCACGACGAGGCCGTGGTGGAGGCCCTCCGGCGCCACGGGGTCGACACCGTGGCCCTGGCCGGGTACATGCGCCTCGTGACCCCCCGGCTCCTGGGGGCGTTCCCGGGCCGGGTGCTCAACATCCATCCGGCCCTCCTGCCGGCGTTCCCCGGGCTCCACGTCCACGAGAAGGTCCTCGCCCACGGCGCCAAGTTCTCGGGCTGCACCGTGCACTTCGTGGACGAGGGCATGGACACCGGGCCGATCATCTGCCAGGCCGTGGTGCCGGTGCGCGACGACGACACCCCCGAGACCCTCGCCGCCCGGATCCTCCGGGAGGAGCACCGCATCTACCCCCAGGCCCTCCAGTACCTGGCCGAGGGCCGGCTCCGGGTCGAGGGGCGCCGGGTCCTCCTGGATCCCCCGAGCCCCGGCTCCGGCACCCTCCACAACCCCGGCGTGCGCTTCTAAACCGCGGTCGTCGGCCCTCGGTCAGCGGTCGGGGCGCGGCGCGGCCGCCTCCTCCACCGCGGCCACCAGCTCGTCCGGGGCCAGCGGTTTGCCGAGCACCCGGTCGGCGGCCGGCGCTGCCCCGACGGATCCGCCCGTGCACAGGACCGTGACGAGGTCGGGTCGCAGGCGCTTCGCCTCGGCGAGAAGCTCGTCGCCCCCCATCCCGGGCATGGACCGGTCGGCCAGCACGAGGTCGTACCGCGTGGGGTCGAGCCGCAGCCGGCCCAGGGCCTCCCGGGGGTCGGTTGCGACGTCCACCTTGTGCCCCGCCCCCTCCAACACCGCCCGGCCGAACGCGAGCAGGGTTTCCTCGTCGTCCACCAGGAGGATCTTGAGGGGGCCCGGCCGCCGGCGCCCCGGCCGCCGGGCGTCCGGCTGCGGGACGGGCTCGGCGGGCCGCAGGAACACCCGGAACGTGCTCCCCGCCCCCGGCTCGCTCTCCACCTCGATCCGGCCCCCGAGGCTTTTCACCACCCCGTACACCACGCTCAGCCCGAGCCCCGTGCCCTTCCCCACGGGCTTCGTGGTGAAGAACGGTTCGAACGCCCGCTCCCGGACCTCGGGGGGCATGCCGCACCCCGTGTCGGCCACCTCCAGGCACACGCTGTCGCGGCCGTCGGGGTCGGCGCGCCGGACGAGCCGTACCCGCACCTCGCCCCCGGCCCCCTCCACCGCCTGCACCGCGTTCTGGCAAAGGTTCAGGATCACCTGGTGGAGCCGGGCCTCGTCCCCCAGGACCGTGAACTCCCCGTCCCCCAGCTCCTCGGCCCACCGGACCCCGGCCGGGAGCTGCGCCCCCAGCATCCGGCTCACCTCGCGCGCGAGCCGCGCGAGGCACACCGGCCGCACCGGCCCCTCGCCGCCCCGGCTGAAGGCGAGGATCTGGCGCACGAGCTCCCGGGCCCGGCGGGCCGCCGTGGCCACGTTGGCGAGCCCGGGGCGCACCGGGCTCTCCTCCGGGAGCTGGGACAGGGCCAGTTCGGTGAACCCCAGGATGGGCACCAGGAGGTTGTTGAAATCGTGGGCGATGCCGCCGGCCAGGGTGCCCAGGGCCTCGAGCTTCTGGGCCTGCCGGAGCCGCTCCTCGAGTTCCACCTCCCGGGTCACGTCGAGCACCGTGCCCCGGAGCTCCCCGCCCTCGGCCGCAATGCGGTGGCGAACCCGCACGACGGTCCCGTCGGGCCGGCCGATCCGGTGGAGCAGGCTGCCCGCGGCGGCGCCCCGGTGCGCGGCCTCCCAAAGCCGCTCCACCTGGGCCCGGTCCTCCTCGGGAACGGCCTCCCACAGGGTGCGCGGGGAGAGCTCGGCCCCGTCCCCGAGCCCCAGCATCCGCCGGAGTTCCCGGGAGGCCCACATCCGCCCCGTCTCCGGGTCCCAGCGCCAGCTCCCGAGGCGCGCGATCCGCTGGGCCTCCTCGAGCTCCCGGGTGCGCTCCACGAGGTCCCGGGCCGTCCGGCTCGCCCGGAGCATGTAGCGGAGCCGCTGGGCCAGGATCAACCAGTTGGCGGGCTTGGGGGCGAAGTCGGTGGCCCCCAGGCGGTAGGCCCGCTCGATGGCCTCCGTGTCGTCGAGCCCGGTGAGGACCAGGACCGGCACGTCCCGGCCCCACGCCTCGGCCCGGAGCCGCCCCAGGACCTCGAACCCGTCGAGCCCGGGCATGAGGAGATCGAGAACCAGGAGGTCGGGCGGCGACTTCCGGCACGCCTCCCAGGCGGCCTCCCCGTCGGCCGCGCAGGCCACCTCGTACCCCTCGGCCAGGAGCACCTCCTCGGCCAACAGGCGGTCCACCGGGTCGTCGTCGGCCACCAACACCCGGGCCGGGGGCTCGCCGTCGCGCTTCATGCCGTCCCTCCGAACGCCTCCTCGAGGGCCCGCGCGGCCGCGGGCCATTCCGTCACGATCGCCTCGGCCTCCGGCCGGGCCCCCTCCAGGTCCCCCCGCCGGGCCGCCTCGCACACCCGGGCGCACCGCCGGGCCAGGCCGGCCGCCCCGGCGTTGAGGCTCACGGATTTCAGGGCATGGGCCGCCCGGTGCACCGCCTCGGGGTCGGCCCGGCCGAGGGCCTCCCGGAGCTCGCCCGCGAGCCGCTCGGCCTCCTCCCGGTACGCCGCCACCACCCGGGCCGCGAGGCCGGCCCGGCCCGCGCGTTCCAGGGCCAGGATCCGCTCCACCACGGCGCGGTCCACCTCCTCGCCCCCCCTGGCGGCCGGCCGAAGGCTCCGGGCCAGGTCCTCGGCCCCGAAGGGTTTCAGGACCACCCGGTCCATGCCCGCCGCCCGGCACCGCTCCCGGTCCTCCTCGCTCCCGTAGGCGGTGCAGGCCACGATCCAGGTGCGCCGGCCCGTGCCCCCCTCGGCCTCGCGGATCCGGCGCGCCACCTCGAACCCGTCCACCCCCGGCATCTGGCAGTCGAGGAGCACGGCGTCGGGCCGCCCCCGGTTCCAGGCCGCGAGGGCGGCTTCCCCGTCGGCGGCCTCCTCCACCCGGCACCCCAGGGTCTCCAGAAACGCCCGGGCGAGGCTCCGGTTCAGGGGATTGTCCTCGGCCACCAGCACCCGAAGCCCCCGCAGATCGGCCGGAGGCTCCGCCTCGGCCGGGGGCAGCGGCAGATCCACCCGGAACCGGGCCCCGCCCTCCGCGCCGTCGGCCACGGCCACGGTGCCCCCCATGAGCCCGGCGAGGCTCCGGCAGATCGACAGCCCGAGCCCGGCGCCCGGGTGGTGCCGGCGGTCCAGATCCTCGCGCTGCTCGAAGGGCCGGAACACCCGCTCCCGGTCGGCGGCCGGGATGCCCGGGCCCGTGTCCTCCACCTCGAACCGCACTCCGCCCTCCGGGCCGGCCGTCGCCCGGACCGCCACCCACCCCCGTTCCGTGAACTTGATCGCGTTGTCGAGGAGGTTCCACAGGATCTGGCGCACCCGGGTCGGGTCGCCGAGCACCTCGGCCTCCCCCCCCGGCTCGATCCGGAGGAGGAGTCCCTTGGCCTCGGCCCGCGCCCGAACCGCCTCGGCCACCTCCCGCACCAGGCCGGCCGGAGAAAACGGCCGGGGCGCAAGCCGGACCTCCCCGGCCTCGATCCGGCCGACGTCCAGAAGGTCCTCCACGAGGGCCCCCAGGGCGCGGCCGGCGGTCCGGATCCGCTCGAGCCGGGGCCGCGGGTCCCCCCCCTCCCCCCGCAGGGCGAGGTCGGCCTCCCCGAGGATCGTCGTCAGCGGGGTGCGAAGCTCGTGGCTCACCAGGGCCAGGAACCGGCTCTTGGCCCGGTTCGCCTTCTCGGCGGCCTCCTTGGCTTCC
Organism: uncultured Thermodesulfobacteriota bacterium; assembly: GCA_964624725.1. Taxonomy (GTDB): domain Bacteria; phylum Desulfobacterota; class Deferrisomatia; order Deferrisomatales; family Deferrisomataceae; genus Deferrisoma. The sequence continues at coordinate 7,626 of CAZUYO010000001.1, read as the reverse complement.
CGCAGCTCCCGGGTTCGCTCCCGAACCCGATCCTCCAGGTGGTCCCGGTGCCGGCGGAGCTCCGCCTCGCGGGTCTCGACGGCCTCCAACAGGTGGTTGAGGCCCCGGGCGAGAACGCCCACCTCGTCCCGGCCGTCGTCCTCCGCCCGCACGGCGTAGTCGCCCTCCCGGGCCGCCCGCTCCACCGTGCTCGCGAGCCTCCGGATCCGGTCGGCCACGACCACCCGAAGGATCCAGGCCGCCCCGACCGCCGCCGCGGCGGCCACCAGGAGTGCCGCCGCGGCCACGGCGCCGTACCGGCCGAGCCTCTGGTGGAGCGTCCGGAGGCCGGACCGCACCCAGAGCGCCCCGACCACCTCCCCTTCCAGCCGGACCGGACGGGTCAGGGAGAACCCCTCCCCCTCCCAGCCCAGCCCCGGTTCGGGCGGCTCCGCCGGCAGCCCCGGGCCCCAGGCCGCGAACACCTCCCCCCGGGCGTTCCACAGGACCGCGCCGGTCACGTCGGGCACGGCCCGCAGCGCGTCGAGGCCCTGCCGGGCCACCGCCGGGTCGTCGAAGGCGAGGGCCGGGGCCACGTGGTAGGCCACCACGGCGGCCACCCCCTCCACCGCGGCCGCCGCCTGCTCCCGGGCGGCCCGGGTCTCCCAGGCCACGAGCGCGGCCGTGGCGAGCGCGGTCACCCAGAGCCCGCCCCCCACCATGAGCACGGCCACCTTCCGGCCCAGGGGCGCGTCCCGAAGCCACCGGGTCACGGGAGCACCTCCTCGGCCAGCCGCAGGAGCCGGGCGTCGAACCGAAGGCCCGCCTGCCCGGCCCGGCCCCGGTGGATCCGGAACCGGAGCCTCCCGGCCCGCTCCACGAGCTCGATCATGCCCCCTCGGTCCGCGAACCCCGGGATGTCGCTCACCGTGAGAACGCCGTCGTCCAGGGCCCCGAGCACCTCGGGGAGGCGGGGGGCCTCGCTCCGGGCCACGAACACCACCGGGCACCGGCAGGGGGTTCGCCCGCACCTGCGGACCCCGACCCGAAGACCGTGGACCCGTTTACCCTCGAGGAGGTCGAGCTCGGGGCCGAAGGGGTCATCGCCCACCACGCACACCTCGAACCCCTCGGCCGGGGCGGCGCGCTCCCAGGTGGTGAGCTGGGCGAAATGGTAGAGGAACGCGGCCTTCACCCGGTACTCGGGCTCGGCGGCCCCGGCCGCGGCCGCCCACAGGACGGCCCAGAGAATCACCCACCCCTGGAAACGCGCCATCCCGTCGCCTTAAAACCTCGCCCGCACCGCGGCGTACACCGACCGCTCCGGCTCCGAGGTTTCGAGCCGGAGGAAATCCTCCCGGGGAAACTCGGGGTGGGAGGGTTCCAGGAGATCCCGGCCCACGACTTCCAGCTCCATCCCGGGGGCGAACTCCCAGGCGATCCGGGCGTCCAGGCCCCAGTAGGGCGGGATGTCCCGGCGCCCCAGGCTCCCCACGTACCGGAGCCCCAGGTCCAGGCGCCACCCCGCCGGAAGGTCGGCGAACGAGCGCAGGTCCACCTGGTGGCGCGGCGTCTTGCCCTCATCGAACTCGGCCGAGAAGTCGGTGGAGCCGTTGGGGTCGATGTCGAGCAAAAACCAGGTGTAGGCGGCCCGCAGCCGCCAGACCCGGGCGACCCGCCACTCGGCCTCGGCCTCGAACCCCTTGGCCACGGCGTCGGCCCGGTTGGCCGGGCCCCCGGTCGTCGCGAGCCATCCGGGGTGCAGGGGGTCGGGCGCGACGGTCGTCGTCTCGATGGTCCGAAGGTCCCGGTACCGGCTCAGAAACGCGGCCACATCCGTGGAGAGCGCCTCGGACCACCGGGCCCGGTACCCCGCCTGCCAGGAGACCACGGTTTCGCTCCCGAACCCGTCGTCCCCGCGGAACTCGGGCCTGAGGACCACCGGAAGGGGGTTCGCCGGGTTCCCGACCCCGAGCACGTACCCGGCCATCACGGCGTCGGCCTCGGCCCGGCTCGGGGTCCGCACGGCCCGGGACACGGCGGCCCACAGCGTGTGGCCGGCCGCGGGCCGCCACAGGATGCGGGCGTCCGGCTGCCACTCCGGGCCGGTGTAGCTGTTGTGCTCGGCCCGGACCCCCAGGATGAGGTGGAACCGGTCGGGCACGAGCGCGATCTCGTCCTGGACGAAGGCGCTCCAGAGCCGGTCGGTGCGGCGGTCGGGCTCGAACCGGATCGCCCGGGTGCCGTCGATCCGGTCCCGGGAGAGCCGCACCCCGCCGCCCCAGACCACGTCGTTTCGGGTCCCCAGGGAGAACCGGTGCTGGAGGTCCAGGTCCCACACCTCCCGCTCCTCCCGGCCGATGGGCTCCTCCCGGGAGGTGCGGTCGTAGTAGGCCCGTGCCTCCACCCGGCCCCAGACCCCGGCCTCCCGGCTCCACCGGCCCCGCAGGTGACCGCCCCAAAGCCGGCCGTCGTCGGCCCAGGTTGCCACGGCGTCGGGGTCGGGGGTCGGCACGGTGTAGACGAGCCCCGAGCGGCCCCGGTAGATCTCCCCCTCCAGGGTCCAGTCCCGGCCGTCCCCCTCGTCGTCCAGGCGAAAGCCCCCCCGGACCTGGCTCCAGTCGTCCGGGGCCTGCCCCCCGGAGGGGTCGGCCGCCCCGTCCCGGTCGAACCCCTTGGCCCAGACCCGGGCCCACGGCCCGCCGCCCAACCGGCCGCCGTACCGCACGGCCCCGAACCCCCGTTCCTCGTCGCCGCCCCCGACCTCCAGATACCCCCCCCGGGTGGCGGCGGCCGACTTGGTGATCACGTGGATCACGCCGTTCACCGCGTTCGCGCCCCAGAGGGCCGCGCCCGGGCCCCGGATCACCTCGATCCGGTCCACGTCCTCCAGGAGCACGTCCTGGGCGTCCCAGAACACCCCGGAGAAGAGCGGCGAGTACACGGTGCGGCCGTCGATCATGACCAGAAGCTTGTTGGCCCACCGGCCGTCGAACCCCCGCACCGACACGGCCCAGGTGTTGGCGGTGAGCCGCCCCACGTGGAGCCCGGGCACCATCCGCAGAACCTCGGGCAGGGTCGTGGCCCCCGAACGCCGGATCTCCTCCGCCGTGATCACCGTGACCGGCCCCGCCGTCTCGGCCAGGCTCTGGGGCTTCCGGGCCGCCGAGGTGATCTGGATCTCCATGAGGGCCTCGAGCGGAAGCGCCGTGAGATCGCGCGCCAGGGCGCCCGCGGGGAAGGCGAGGCACAGGATCAGGAACGCCGGGACGAAGGCGGCCCGCCGCGCGCAAGCGCGCCGGGCCCGGGGGGGCGGGGGGACGTCCATGGCTCCTCCGTCGGGCTCGGGTTTCGGAAACGTACCCGGATTTCGTCGCGGGTTCCCGTGCTTTTACCCCATCTGGCGGGGGGGAAACAACCGGGCCGGCCTTGGCCCGCCCCCAACCGGCCCGTAGAATGGCGCGTCCGCCCCTTCCGGGGGACTTCGGCTAGGCGGCCGGGCTGCTCGGCGGCTAGGCGGCTAAGGACGGGCGGGATTCCGGCGCCATCGCGCCGGCCAAGCCGTGGGAGCGGCTGCCGGTTCAGGGGCCAGAATTCAGAAGTCAGAGGTCAGGGAACCCCCTGTCCTCTGTCGTCTGTCCTCTGGCCCCTGGCACGGTCTCCGGTCCCGTGGCCCGGGCTGGGGAGACATCCCGTCTGCCCGGGGGCGGAAAATCATTGTTCCTGCGAGCGGGCCGCCTCGCGGCCTGCCGGAGCGGGAAACCGGAGGAGTCATGGAACCCGAGTGGCAGCGCATCGAGGTCGGCGGCCGCGAGATCGTCCTCCTGGGCACGGCCCACGTGTCGCGCCGGAGCGTCGAGGCCGTGGAGCGGGCCCTGGAGGAGATCCGGCCGGACCGGGTCTGCGTGGAGCTCGACCCCGACCGGCTCCGGGCCCTGCGGGATCCGGACCGCTGGCGCCGGCTCGACCTGGTCAAGGCCCTGCGGGCCGGCCAGGGGCCCCTGCTCCTGGCGAACCTCGCCCTGGCCGCGTTCCAGCGGCGCCTGGGCCTCGGCACCGACGTGCGGCCCGGGGCGGAGCTCCTGGTGGCCGTGGAGGGGGCCGAGGCCCGGGGGATCCCGGTGGACCTCGTGGACCGGCCGATCCGGCTGACCCTGCTCCGGGCCTGGCGCCGCACCGGGTTCTGGCGGCGGTTCCGGCTGGCGGGGGCGCTCCTGGCGAGCGCCTTCGAGGACGGGGGGGTGGACGAGGAAGACCTGGCGCGCCTCCGGCAGGCCGACACCCTCTCGGGCCTCCTGGAGGAGATGGCCCAGGCGGCGCCCGAGGCCAAGGCCGTGCTGGTGGACGAGCGCGACCGGTACATGGCCGCCAAGATCCTGGCCTCCGGCGGCACCCGGGTGCTCGCCGTGGTGGGGGCGGCCCACGTGCCGGGGATCGCCCGGTGGCTCACCTCGGCCGAGGGCCCGGGCGATCCGGCCGCGCTGGAGGAGCTTCCGCCCCGGGGGCCCGTGTCCCGGGCGCTCCCCTGGATCCTTCCGGCGATCGTGGTGGCCCTGTTTCTGGCGGGGTTCGCCGCCGGCGACACGAAGGCCCTCCGGGAGGCGGCCTGGGCCTGGGTCCTGGCGAACGGCCTCCTCTCCGCGGCGGGGGCCGCGGCCGCCCTGGGCCACCCCCTGACCGTGGCCTCGGCCTTCGTGGCCGCGCCCCTGACCTCGCTCAACCCCACGGTGGGCGCCGGCATGGTCACGGGCGTCGTCCAGGCCTGGGCCGGGCGGCCCCGGGTCCGGGACCTCGAGGGGCTCCTGGACGATCTCTCCCACTGGAAGGGCTGGTGGACGAACCGGGTGGCCCGGGTGCTCCTGGTGTTCCTGTTCTCCAACCTGGGCAGCGCCCTGGGCACCTTCGTGGCCTTCGGGTGGCTCAAGAACCTGGTAGGGTGAGGGAAGACGGGAATCCGTCCGGCCGCCGGATCACGATGCGGTCGGCCAGGGTGCCGAAGAAGTGGTACCCCGAGCCGCCCGCGGCCAGGACGTCGAGGAGTTCGTCGGCCCTGCGGACCCACACGCCGCCCACCACCCGCACCCCCCGGGCGAAAAGGGGGTCGGGAACCATGCTGGCCGTGGGGCCCATGACCGCAATCTCGGCCCCCCGCTTTGCGGCGGCCAGGATCTCCTCCAGGGTGTGGTTCACCAGGGTCACCCCGGTGACCACCAACACGTCCGCCCGGCCGAGCACCGCCCCGGCCTCGGCCGCCGGCACATAGTGGGGCAGTTCGTCCGGCTTCAGGGTGCGGGGGTCCTGCTCCACGACCCACCAGGGGCCGCCCCGCTCCTTGAGGCGCCGGAGCACGGGGACGAAGGCGCCCACCACGGCCACGGAGGCCTCGGGCGGCATGGGGATCGCGTCCTGGGCGTCCCTCCCGGTCTCGATCTCGTACGGGAGGTCGGCCGCCCGGGCCCACCAGCTCGCGCTCAGGGCGTTCAGGCAGGCGATCGCCACGGCCGTTTTGATCGGCTCCCGGGACTCCAGGGCCTCGAGCATCTCCCAGACCCCCATGCCCCGGACCCGCACCGGGTCGAAGGTGCGGCCGGCCGACGTGGGGCAGCACACCGCCTGGGGAATGTCCTTGACCGGGGTGTAGCACACGCCCCCAGAGCCGTCCGAGAGCCGCACCCCGGTGAAGAAGAGCCCCACGACCACCCGGTCCACCCGGAGGTCCCGGCCGACGGGGCCCAACCGTTCCGCCAGGAGGGATCTCGCTTCCGCCAAGACGCCCATGGGACCTCCTCCGATGCGCCCCGACGCGCCGTTCCCGATCCGTCGACCCGCGGGGCCCCGGTTCCGGATCAGTGCCGGTACAGCCTCAGCCGCTCGTGGAAGGGGCTCGTGGGGGGGATGTGGTGGAGCAGGAACTCCATCTGGTCGGCCAGAACCCGGCGGCCCTGGAGGTAGATGTACTCGGCGTGGCTGGGGGTGAACGGCACGGCCAGCAGCTGCATGCCGGCCTCCTCGGGGGTGCGGCCGCTCTTTCGGTGGTTGCAGCGCTTGCAGGCCGTGACCACGTTGTTCCAGGTGTCGGTGCCGCCCCGGCTCAGGGGGGTCACGTGGTCGCGGGAGAGGTCTTTGCGCCGGAACCGCCGGCCGCAATAGAGGCAGAGGTAGGCGTCGCGGCGAAACAGGGTGGCGTTGGAGAGGGGCGGGGTGTACCGGGCCAGGGCCTTCTGGATGGCCCGGCGGTCGGAGGCGGTGGCCACGATGGCCTGGACGGCGATCTCGCTGCGCTCCCCCGTGCGGGCGTTCACCCCGCCCCGGATCCGGTAGACCGTGCGGCCCAGGGCGAACACCACCCGCCCCAGGTGGTAGAGCCGCACCGCCTCCTGGTAGTCGACCCACTCCAGGGGGATCCCCGCCGCATCGACCCGAAGCACCTGCTGGTCCAGGGCCCGCACGCGCCACCTCCCCACCCGCCGCCGGGCGGATGTCGGCCCTTTCTACCAGGCACGGGGGCCCGCCGTCAAAACCTCCGATGTCGTGCCGGAATTTGCCGCGGGCGCCGGCGGTCTCACCCCAGTTCCTCGTGGGCCCTCCGAAGCTCCTCGATGATCGAGATCCCCTGGGGGCAGACCTCCTCGCAGGCGCCGCAGGCCACGCAGTGGTGGGCCCGCTCGTCCTCGGGCGTGAACCGCTGGTACCGGCGGCGAACCGCCTTCCAGTCCTCGAACATGCCCGCGTCGTTCACGAGCTCGAAGATCCGGGGGATGTTCACCCCCTGGGGGCACGGCAGGCAGTACTGGCAGTAGGTGCAGGGGACCCGCACCCGGCCCCGGTACCACTCCCGGGCCCGTGCGATCCGCTCCCTGTCAGCCTGGGGCAGGGGCGCGGCCGACCGGGCGGCGGCCTCGGCGTTCGCCTCCACCTCCTCCACCCGGCCCATGCCGCTCAGCACCACCGACACCTCGGGATGGCTCCAGACCCACCGCAGGGCGGTCGCCGCCGGGTCGGCCCCCCTCCAGATCTCCTCGAGCCCCGCGCCCTCGGCCCGGGCCAGCCGGCCGCCCCTTAGGGGCTCCATGATCACCACCCCAAGCCCCTTGGCCGCGGCGTAGCGCAGCCCCTCCTTCCCCGCCTGGACCTCCTCGTCCATGTAGTTGTACTGGATCTGGCAGAAATCCCAGTCGTAGGCGTCCACGATCTCCCGGAAGACCGGGAACCGGTCGTGGAACGAAAACCCCACGAATCCGATGCGCCCCTCCCGGCGCTTCCCCTCCAGGAACTCCAGGGCGCCCATCTCCCGAAACCGCTTCCAGAACCGCCGGTTCAGGCTGTGGAGGAGGTAGAGGTCGATCCGGTCGGTCCGGAGCCGCTCGAGCTGCTCGGCGAAGATCCGTTCGAGATCCGCGGGTTCCCTCACGAACCATGGCGGCATCTTGTCGGCCAGGAGCACGCGGTCGCGAAGCCCGCCGGCGAGCACCCGGCCGAGGAACCGCTCGCTCTCCCCGCCGTGATAGGGGTAGGCGGTGTCCAGGTAGTTCACGCCCAGTTCCACCGCCCGGCGCACCACGGCCCCGGCCGCCGCCTCGTCGATCGCGGTCTCGTCGTCCCCCACGGTGGGCAGCCGCATGCACCCCAGGCCCAGGGCCGACACCC